>JACCXE010000151.1 GCA_013697265.1 Actinomycetota bacterium
CCAGTGTCTTGTCGGCGTCGACCCGGTCATGATGCTCACCGGCCCGATCGACGCCACATACAAGTTGTTGGCCAAGACTGGCATGACCATCGACGACTTCGACCTGTTCGAAGTGAACGAAGCGTTCGCGTCGGTGGTGCTGGCCTGGCAGCGCGAGTGCGGGCCCGACCCCGAACGCGTCAACGTGAACGGTGGCGCCATCGCGATCGGCCACCCGGTGGGTTGCACCGGCGCCCGTCTGCTCACCACCGCGCTGCACGAGCTCGAGCGCCGCGACGGCACCCGGGCGATGATCACGATGTGCTGTGGCGGCGGCCTCGGTTCGGGCACGGTCATCGAGCGCATCTAACGAGTGGTTGAAACCGTCGACCTGATGTCGACCGCCTTCTACGGCGACATCGACGGGATGCACGAGACGCTGCGCGAGTTGCGCCAACAAGGCCCCGTGTGCCGAGACGACGTCAACGGCATCTGGGGTGTGCTCACCCACGCCGATGTCATCGATGTAGAACGACGCGACCAGGTGTTCTGCAACGGCCAGGGGTACCGGTTCGTCGGTGCCCCTGGCGAGCAGGACACCATCGCGCTCGACGGCGACGACCACGCCGAGCAACGCAAGCTCGTGTCCCGTCGCTTCACGCCCAGGGCGGTCAACGATCTCCAGCCGGTGATCGCCAAGGTGTTGGACGAACTCGTCGACGCGTTTCTCGACACGGGCGAAATTGATTTGGTGAACGATCTCGCGGCGCCGCTGCCGGCCAAAATGACCGCGTTTCTGCTTGGTTTTCCCGAAGAGCAGTGGTTGCTGATCAAGACCGCGAGCGAACGCTTGATGCGCACCGACGAGGTTGGGCGCGACCCGATAGCCACCGGGCAGTTCATGGAAGCGATCATGGAGTTCAGTTCGGTTCTGGCGCCGATACTGCGGGACGCCCGCACCGACCCGAAAGACGACCTGGTCGGCATCTGGGCCCAGAGTGAACTCAAGGGCTGTCCGATGGAAGACGGCCACATCATGCAAGAGACAGGCCTGTTCATCTCGGGCGGCGCCGAGACCACCCGCACCACGATCGCCCGCGGCCTGTTGAGCTTCGCCGACCACAACGATCAGTGGGATGCGATGGCGGCCGACGCGTCGCTCATCCCCGGCGCGGTAGAAGAGGTGTTGCGCTGGGTCACGCCGCTCAACAACTTCTTCCGCACCGCCACCCAAGACAGCCACATCGCGGGCACGCCGGTGAAGGTGGGGGACAAGGTGTGCCTGCTGTACCCGTCGGCCAACCGCGACGAGACGGTGTTCGCCGACCCGTACACGTTCGACATCCGCCGCTCTCCCAACCCGCAGGTCGCGTTCGGCTTTGGCGCCCACTTCTGCCTCGGCGCCCCGCTGGCTCGCCAAGAGCTGCGCATGCTGTTCGCCAAGCTGGCGCCGCGCATCACCAACCTTCGCGTGATCGAGCCGGCCGACATCGAGCCCAACGTGTTCGTGGGCGCGGTGCGAAGCGCCCGGCTCGGGTTCGACCTGCGGTGACGTCGTTTCCCCGCGCCGCGGACCTGGCGCTGGTGCCGTTGGAACTCGAGGCGACCGACAACGGCATCAACGGGCGCTTCGAACTCGAGATGCGCCTGTGCCGACCAGACGGCGGACTGTTCGGCGGCACGGCGATCGCGGCGTCGACGACGTGCATGGAGGCCGCCACCAACGCGCCCGCGGTGTGGATCACCACGCAGTACGTGTCGACGGCGCGGGTTGGTGGCGTGATCGAACTCGACACACGGATTGTCGCCCGGGGCAAGCGCATCAACCAGCTACAAGTGACAGGCCACGTCGGTGGCGAGCTCATGTTCACCTCCGTCGGCTCCACCGCGTTGCCACGCGAAGGCGGAATCGAGGGCCAGTACCAAGCGATGCCGACGGTCGCGGGGCCCGACAACGCAGCCGACTTCTTTCCCGGCCCGCCCCAGTTGCGCGGCGACTCCAACTTTTTCGGTGCAGCAGAGTTCCGCTCGGTAGAACTGGCCGAGGACGAGAAGCGCACCAAGGGCTCGTTTGTGTTGTGGGCCCGAGTATCGGGCCAACCGGCGACGCCCGCGATCATCGGCTATCTCGCAGACATGTCGCCGACGGCGGTGGCGCGTGGTGCGGGCAAGATGGGGGGCGGCACGAGCCTGGACAACTCGATGCGTTTCGGCCCCGACACGCAGTCCGAATGGGTACTCATGGAGATGCACGGCCACCTCGCGGTCGGCGGCTACGGCCACTCGTCGATTCACATCTGGTCGCCTGATGGCGTGTTGCTCGGCTATGGCGGTCAGACGTCGAACATCCGTCACATCTTCGACGAGGCCGACATGGAAAAGGCCCTTGCCGAGATGCGGCAACGCATGGGGACCTCGGAATGACGTCGACGACCTCAAGCCCGCGGCTCAACGTCACCGACTGGATCACGGCCGGCCTCGAACTCCTCTCACAAGAGGGCATCACCGGCGTGAAGATCCAGCGGCTGTGCGAGCGCCTCCGCGTCACCAAGGGCAGCTTTTACTGGCACTTCACTGACCTCGACGCGTTCCACGGTGCGATGGCGAAGTACTACGAAGACGGTGCCCGCATTTTTCGCGACCAGTTCACCGAGATGGCACAGAAGGACGCCAAGCAAAGCCTGGTCGACGCGGTCGCCTACTCATATGACAACCGCCTGGGCCGCCTCGAACGGGCTATGCGCGACTGGGCCCGCATCGACCCACGGGCCAGCGCCGCGATGAAGGCGTCTGACGATTTGGCCTTTGCCGCCATCCTCAAGAGCTTCGAGTTGCTCGGCTTCTCACACGAAGAGGCCGACATCCGGGCCAAGACGTTGTTCTAC
>JACCXE010000157.1 GCA_013697265.1 Actinomycetota bacterium
CCTGCGCGTTGCGCATTGACGACGCCACCGAGCACGCGGCCGACGCTGACCAAGCCCTCGACGAGCTCGGCGCCGATCTACCGGGCTGGCGTGAGGTCTTCGCCTCGGCGGCCACGCCAGCTTCTAGGCTTGACCCCGCGTAACTATCGCCCGCTGGGGCGAACTCGGGGAGAAGTAAATGGCAGTGGGTAAACGGACGACGCTTTTCGCGGTCCTTGGCATATGTCTGGCGTTGCTAAGCGCGTGCACCGGTGCGCGTTTGCCAAGAACCGTTGCTGCGGGTGACCGCGACCGCACGACAACGTCGTTGGGCGAGGGCGCCGACACCACGACTGGCGACGGCGCGACACGCACCACCGCCGCGGGCGGCGACCCGTTCGCCGGCGCGTCGGGCACGGTGCCCAAGGTGACGGTGCCCGGCGGCGGCCCCGCTCCGACCACGGCGTCGCCGCCGGCTCGGTCCACGTTGTTCACCTCGAAGGAAGACTCGGTCGGCATCACCAAGACGTCGATCGACCTGTGCGCACACGCCGCGCTCACCTACGGCGCCGCGTTCAACACCAGCAAGGACGACCTCAACGTCTACTGGAGCGCGGTCAACGACGCGGGCGGCATCTTCGGGCGCAAGGTCAACGTGACGTACGAAAACGACAACTACAGCCCCGACACGGCGGTACAAGCGGCCACCGCGTGCAAGGGCAAGGGCATCTTCTTCCTGCTCGGTGGCATCGGCTTCGACCAGATCCCCGCGGTGCGCAACTGGGCCGAGACGAACCACATGCTCTACCTGCATCACACCGCCACCGTTCAAGGCACCGCGAATCAGCGCTATAGCTTCACCGGGCTCCCGTCGACCGAGAAGATGGGTGAGATGTTCGGCGAACTGGTGGCGGCGCGCTACAAGGGCAAGAAGGTCGGCATAATCAAGCGCAACAGCCCGAACTGGGAACCCGGTGTGACGGCGTTCAAGGCGATCGCCAAGAAATACGGCATCTCGATCGTGGCCGAGCGGGCCGTGCAGAACAACCAGGGCAGCTACACCCAAGAGATCCTCGACATGCAGCAGGCCGACGTCGTGTGGATCTGGGAAAACGCGTTGGCCTCGACGCAGATCGTCAAGCAAGCCAAGGCGCAGAACTTCAACCCCGATTGGCTGTTGTTCCCGTTCAATCTGACGAGTCAGACGCTGGGCCAAGACGCCCTCAACCCGAAGCTCGTCGGTGTCGCCATGTATCCGGCCTACAGCAAGGGCGACCTGTCCGGCCAGTTCGCGGGCTACGCGGAGGACATCAAAGAGTTCGAGGCGCAGTACAAAAAATACCGCCCGAACGTGGACCTCGGCGGCGTGGCCGGCGACCTGCTGTTTTTGAACTGGACCGGGCAAAAGGGCCTTCACCTACTGCTCAAACAGTGCGGCCCTGACTGCACCCGCAACCGTCTCGTCGACGTGCTCACCGGCTTCAAGGCCACGCGACCGTTTCCCTCGTCGTGCAACGTCGACTTCAGCCGCCCAGGGTTTGCCCGTATGGGCGGCTTCTCGGTCAACATCATGGAGACCTACCGCGCCCCCGACAACGCGGTGAACTGGCGCAACACCGACACCTGCGTCGAGCACCTGCTGTAGATGGGCGAGGTATTTGTGCTCGGCGCGATCGCCGGGGGCATCTACGGCCTCTTCGCGGTAGCGACTGTGCTCGTGTATCGCGGCAGCGGCGTGCTGAACTTCGCGCAGGGCGAAGTGGGCACGCTCGGTCTGTTCCTCGCGGTGTGGCTAATCAACGACCACGGGATGCCCTGGGTTGTGGGCGCGCTGGCCGCGGTTGTGGTGACCACGGCGATCGGCGTGTTGTTCGAACGCTTCGTGGTGCGCAAGATGGGCGACGCGCCGCGGGTGTCGGTGGCGGTCGCCACGGTTGGCCTGTTGCTGTTCGTGTTGTCGGGTGAACTCGTCCGCGTCGGCGCCAGCCCCAAATCCCTTCCGGGCCCGTTCTCGGGCAACGGCTGGCGCATCGCCGGCGTGGTCGTGTCCCCCACCCAGGCGCTGTCGCTCGTTGTCGCCCTCGGTGTCGGTGTCGCCCTCGCCACGCTGTTGCGCCGCACCGACTTCGGCCTCGGTGTGCTCGCGGCCGCGCAAGACCCGTCGGCGGCCCAGCTCGTCGGCGTGCCCGTGAACCGGGTGTCGGCCTTCGTGTGGGGCGCAGGGGCCGGGTTGTCTACGGTCGCGTGTCTGCTTGTGGCGCCGGGCCTGGGCGCCTTTGCCCCGGGCGCGCTCGGCCGCTTGTTCCTGTTCGGCCTCGCCGCGGCAATCGTCGGCGGGCTGACGTCGCTGCCCGGCGCGTTCGTCGGTGGGCTTGTGGTTGGGCTCGTCGAGGCGTCGTCGGGTCGCATCTTTGCCGAGTCGTCGTTGCCCGGTGTCAAAACGCTCGCCGTTTTCATCTTGTTGCTCGTAACGCTGCTGGTGCGCCCGCACGGTCTGTTCGGCACGCGGGAAAGCAGGCACGGATAGTGAGTTGGCTCAACGCCCGACCGGGCACCCGGGTGATCGTGGTCGGCGTCATCGCCGCGCTGCTCGCACCAGCGCTTGGCCGCGCCGGCATCGTCACCGACTACGCCGCGCTGATCCTCGGCACCGGTGTGGCGCTGGCCGCGGCCGGCCTGTCGCTCAACTTGTTGATGGGCTACGCGGGCCAGATCAGTTTGGGTCAAGCCAGCTTGCTCGGCGTCGGCGCGTTCGCGTCGGGTTTGCTCACACCGGCCACGAAGCTCGGCCTGCCCTTTCTCGTAGCAATCCCGGCGGCGGCGCTCGCCGGCGCGGCCGCCGCCTTCCTTGTGGGGCTACCGGCGCTGCGGCTACGGGGGTTGTATCTCGCGGTGGTCACGATCGCGTTCGCGTTCACCATGACCGAGTCGTTGCTCAAGACGCAGTCGATCGGCGGCGGATCGGCTGGCATCAACCTGCCCCGTCCGCAGGTGAACGACTTCATCTTCACCCGCAACGCCGACTACCTCGGCGTGTTGTTGGCCCTGCTCGCCTTCATCTGGTGGTTCGACACCAACGTCACTCGCACCACCCTCGGCCGCGCCTTTCGCGCCATCAAGAGCGACGAGGCGGTCGCAGCCAGCTTCGGAGTGAACGTCACCGCGTACAAGCTCGGCGCGTTCGCGCTGTCAGGCGCAATTGCGGGCATCGCCGGGCTCATGTCGGGTCACCTCGTGCAAACGGTGAACTCCGACTCGTTCCCCTACGACCGGTCGCTCCTGCTCGTGGTTGTCGTGGTCGTCGGTGGGCTGGGTAGCCGGGTCGGCGTGTTGGCCGCGGCCGCGTTCTACGCGCTCTACCCCGTGCTGATGCCCCACCTGTTCGGCGACCGCATCCTCGGATACGACGTCGTGATCGGCGCCGCGCTGCTTATCGTCACGATGGCCCGCAACCCGAGTGGGCTGGCCGGCGCCATCCGCCAGCAGCTGGCCGAGCGGCGCGAACGCGCCGTTCCCACCGTCGCGCCGACCGGTGGCGTGATGGCCATGCCCAAGCTGCCGTCGCTGCCCCGGCCCACCGCTCTGCCCGAACGGCCAACCGCGGACGGAATCGTGCTGTCAGCCAGGGATATCCGCGTGCGATTCGGCGGTTTGGTCGCGGTCGACGACGCGTCGATCGACGTCACCCGCGGTCGCATCGTCGGGTTGATCGGGCCGAACGGCGCCGGCAAAACCACCCTGTTCAACGCGATCTCCGGCCGGCACAAGCCCGACAGCGGCCGCGTCGAATTGCTCGGCGTCGACGTGTCGTCGCGCAGCGCGGCCCAACGCGCCGCGGCCGGGTTGGGTCGCACGTTCCAGAACATCGGCTTGGTGCGCGACCTGTCGGTAAACGAGAACTTTTTGCTGGCCCAACACACGGTGGCCGGATACGACCCGGTGTCCGCGCTCACCTACTTCCGCCACGCGGGACGGGGTGAGACCGAGTTGCGCGAGCGCGCGGCGCAGGCCATCGCCGCCCTCGGCTTCGAGCGCTACACCGACACACCGGTCGCCAACCTGTCCATCGGTCAGCAGCGCATCGTCGAACTCGGCGCCGTGTTGTTGACGGCTCCCGAGGTCGTGCTGCTTGACGAACCGGCCGCCGGCATGGCGCCCGCCGCGGCTGAGAACCTGGCCGAACGCCTCGTAGACCTGCGCAACGAGTTGGGGCGCACCGTGCTGCTCATCGAACACAACATCCCGCTCGTGCTGGCCACGTGCGACGAGTTGTACGTGATGGCCGCGGGCCGAGTGATCGCGCACGGCACACCCGACGAAGTGATTCAGGACGACCTCGTGCTCGAGGCCTATCTCGGTGGAGCGGTGCTGTGAGCGAGCCCGTACTCGAAATCGAAGACGTCGACGCCGGCTTCGGCGCCAGCCAGATCCTGTTCGGCATCAACCTCGCCGTTGCCCAAGGCGAAATCGCCGGCGTGCTCGGTCTCAACGGCGCGGGCAAGAGCGTGACCATGAAGGTGATCGCCGGGCTGATCCCGGCCTGGAAGGGCGCGGTGCGATTGAACGGCCGCGATATCACCGGCCTCGCCCCCGAACAGCGCGTCGGCCTTGGGTTGGGTCACGTGCCGCAGGGCCGCCAGGTGTTCCCAGAACTCACCGTCGAAGAGAACCTGCGGCTCGGCGCGTACACGCTGCGTCGACGGGACAAGAGCCGCTACGCGCCGTCGTTGGCTGCCACATGGGAGCGGTTCCCCAAGCTGTACGAACGACGGCGACAGGCCGCGGGCACGATGTCGGGCGGCGAGCAGGCCGCGCTAGCCGTGGCGCGGGCGCTGATCAACGAGCCGACGGTCGTGCTCGTGGACGAGCCCAGCGCGGGCTTGGCCCCGCTGATTGTGCGCGACGTGTTCGACACCCTGAAACAAGTCGCGACCACCGGCGTCACGATGATCCTGGTCGAGCAGAACGTGGCCGCCGCGTTGCAACTTGTCGATACCGTCACGCTCTTACAGACCGGCACCGTCGCCTGGCACGGTCCCCTCGCTGAACTCGACCGGTCGATGCTGGCCACCCGCCTCGGCATCGGCCGCATGCTCGGCCCGTCCACCGCGGCCGCAGCCAACAAACGCGCCGTCAAGAAGAAGGCCGTGCCGGAAAAGAAACCTGCGGCGAAGAAGGCCGCGCCCGCGAAGAAGGTCGCGGCGAAGAAGACTGTTCCGCAAAAGGCAGCTGCGACGAAGAAGGCTGCGCCACGAAAGCGAGCGACATGAGTTTCGAAACAATCTCGGTTCCGGTCACGGGGGGTCACCTAAACGTCGGCACCAGAATGGGTCGCGAAGGCGCACCGGTGGTCGTGATGATTCACGGCATCACCGCCAACCACCTCACGTGGTCGATGGTGGCCGACGAGTTGGGCGACGACGTCACGACCCTGGCCCCCGATCTGCGGGGCCGGGCCGGCAGCGCCGGCGTGCCCGGCCCGTACGGCATGGTCAACCACGCCAACGACGTCCGGTCGATCCTCGACCACGTCGGCGTTGACCAGGCCGTGATCGTCGGCCACAGCATGGGCGCATTCGTAGCCGCCGCCTTCGCGGCCAACCACGCCGACCGCGTGGCGGGGTTGGTGCTCGTCGACGGTGGCGTCAGCTTCGCCACCCTGCCCGAGGGCGCCGACATCGACGCCGTGCTTACCGAGATCCTGGGCCCGACCATGCAGCGGCTGTCGATGACGTTCGAGAACGTCAATGTATGGCTCGAGTTCTGGAAGCAGCACCCGTCGTTGCAGGAGTGGAACGACGCGATCGAGGCCTACGTAACGGCCGACATGGTCGGCGACGCCCCAAACCTGAAGTCGAGTTGCACCCTCGATGCGATCCGGGCCGACGGTGCCGACACCCTCGGCGCGGGTGGCCAGTTCTTCCGTCAGCTGACGAAGCCCACACCATGGCTGCGGGCGCCGCGCGGCCTGCTGAACCAGGTGCCACCGCTGTACCCCGACGAACTGGCGGCCACGTTGATCGCCGAAGTGCCCGCGCTACAAGACCACGTCATCAACGACGTGAACCACTTCACGATCACGTTGAGCAAGCGGGGCGCAGCCGAAACCGCCGCGATCATCCGAAGCCAGTTGCCGTGACCCGCCGGCTGGGGAGCCTGGTCGCGGTGGTCGCGGTGCTCGTTCTGTGGACTACGCCGGCGACCGGGGAACCGGCGCACGCCCAGCCACAGAGGGCGGCCCGCGTCGGGTTCGGTCCGGGCTTTCCGGCGCTGGTCGACCACGAGTGGGGCTTCGCTCTCGGCGGCTTCGGCGGCGTTGGCGCCGGCGCCCCCCGTAAGCACACGCCGGTGATCTTCGTGCACGGCAACACGGTGGACGCGGCCGACTGGTACGTCGTGCGCGACGACTTCAAAGCCGCGGGCTGGACCGACCAGGAACTATGGGCGATCTCCTACAACGGCCTCGGCGGTAATAGCGGCACGGCGACGCAACGTTTCCAGCCCGAAGCCGTGGCCGAGCACGCGGCGATGCGCTGGGACGGCAACGTGCGGGTTACGAACAACTCGGTGAATGTGGCCGACCTTTACGACTTGGTGCGGGCCGTGCAGACCTACACGGGATCGGCCCGGTTCTCACTCGTCGGCCATTCGTTGGGCGTCACCGTCGCCCGCAAGATGCTCAAGGACCATCCGGAACTGCGCGCCAGTCTTGTCGCCTTCGTCGGGATCGCGGGCGGCAACCACGGCACGTCGTTTTGCCCGCCCGGCTCTGAGGGCAACGTGGTGAGCTGCGACGAGATCGCCGCCAACACACCGTGGCTCAACGCGCTGAACGGGGCGAGCGGCAGCGACGAAACCTACGGG
>JACCXE010000178.1 GCA_013697265.1 Actinomycetota bacterium
CGAGGGCGCGGCCGAGGAACTCTTCGCTTGAACCGCCCGAGTAGACGTTGGCCGTGTCGAAGAAGTTGATGCCGGCATCGAGGGCTTGGCGGAAGAAAGGGCGCGCCGCCTCTTCATCGAGAGCCCACGGGTGCCCGCCGCGGGCCGCCTCGCCGTAGCTCATGCACCCGAGGCAGATGCGCGACACGTCGAGGCCGGTGCGACCGAGCTTCACGTAGTCCATTGCGGGGCTCCTTATCGTCGTTCCGGACTCTCCCTACAACCCTAAGCACTCGCCGGGCGGCGCCGCCTTCCGCTCCCGAATGACGCTGTCGGCCGCGCGGTGCGCGCCGTGCATGTCGAAGTTCGAGCCAACCGCACCCAGGATGGGGCCGGCCAATGGAATCCATCCGGTCGCGGCCCGGGCCAGCATCCGTTCGACGAGACGCTCGGTCGCTTTCACAATCATCGTCTTGGTTATGCCGGTGGCGTCGGGAATGACCATCCGGACAATCGCCAACTGCACGGCGTCGGGATCGGTGATGCCCGCGTCGCGCAGCTTCTGCACGATCGTGGAGAACTTCAAGTACGTCTCCCACGTCGCCGCGGCGAACTGCACGCCGAGCGCGGTCGGCGCGGTGACCGTCAGCGTCTCGGGGCCAGCCAGCACCAGCCCTTCGGCCAGGTTCGCCGCCGCGGGGCCTACCGCGCCGGCCACCGTGGCAGACAGATGCGTCGGCCACCGACCCTTGATCGGCAACGCGTAACGCATGGCGCCGTCGATGAGCGGCGTGAGTTCACGGGCGAGAGCGGAAATGAGGTCGGGATCGCGGGCGAGTGCCTTCAGATCTCGCGGACGTCGCGCCTTGGCAATACGCGGCAACGCCACCTTCGTGAAGGTGTTCACGAGTTGACGAACCTGCGGTGGGATCGAAACGCCGCGACCGGCGCTCGCGGGTTCAGGCGGCGCTCCCATGGGCAACAAGTGTGCCCGCCAGAGCGGTCGAGCTCGCTCAAGATCTAAACAACTGCGAAACAAAGCCAGTCGCGATGGCAACGCTCGTCGCGGCGTCGTTACTCTCCGCGTGTGCATCAACATCGTTCGAGCCGCGTCGTTCCCGCCGTAGCGCTCGCGCTGTTACTCACACTCGGCGCCTGCGGGTCGGGTAAGTCAGCTTCGCCCGCGGCCGCGCCGGTAGAGCGAGACAGGTCGTCAACCACTGTGACTCCCGAACGGGACACGGTCGCCACGAACAAGACCGTTGCCGCCCGCTCGAACGCGACCGCGTTTCCAGACATTGAGGTTCTTCACGTACCGTCTGACGCGCCCGTCCGGCTGCGATCCCAACTCGTCGCCGACCAGCCGACGCTGCTGTGGTTCTGGGCGCCCCATTGCCCGTTATGCGTTCGGGAGGCGCCCACAATGAAGGCGTTCGCGGCCAAGTACGGCGACCGGATCCGGGTGATCGGACTTGGCGCGCAGGACAGTCGCGGTGAGGCCGTCGACTTCGTGCGCGAGACCGACACCGCGGGGCTGCCGATGTTGTGGGACGAATCCGGTGAATCGTGGATCAAGTTCAACGTGACGAATCAACCCACCGTGATCGTGTTGTCGGGCGATGGGGACCAGCGCGCTCGTTTCTTCCGCAACTTCGACGAGGACGCCATCTTGAAGGCGGCCGGGATTACCACCTGAGGTGATCGACGCGCCGCTCGGCTTCGCCTTCGCCGCCGGCGTCGTCGCCGCGTTCAATCCGTGCGGTTTCGCATTGCTCCCGGCTTATCTAACGCGATTTCTCGGTCAGAGCCTCACTGCGACGCCGAGCGAGGCGGCCGCATGGCCGGGGGCGCTGCGACGAGCCCTGCGCGTCTCGGCCGCGCTAACCGCCGGGTTCGTGATCGTTTTCTTGGTTGCCGGCGCGCTCATCACCGAGGCGTCGGTGACGGTTCAGCGAGCCACGCCATTTGTATCGGTCGTGATCGGGTTGGTACTTGCCGCAGGCGGCGTCGCTACTGCTATCGGATGGAAGCCGTCGATCTCACTGCCGCGTTTGCAGCGGGGCGGACGCGACGGGTCGTTCCTCTCGGTGGCATTGTTCGGCGTTTCGTACGCCACAGTCTCCCTGTCGTGCACGATTCCAGCGTTCCTGGTCGCCGTGTCGGGCACATTCGAACGCCATGGCTTCGCAAACGGGATTGCGGTATTCGTCTCCTACGCGCTGGGTATGGGCGCAGTGTTGACGGTTCTCACGGTGGCCGTCGGCGTCGGCGGGCACCAGGTATTGCGGCGAGTGCGCTCGTCGTTGGCCGTGCTGCCACGACTCGGCGGCGCGCTGCTCGCGGTCACCGGCTTGTATGTCGCCTATTACGGCGCGGTCGAGATCGCGCTTGAACGCGGCCACAATCTGCCGACGGGCCCCGTCGACCTCGTGGGCGACGCGTCGGGCAACGTCGTCACGTTGCTCGATGGGCGCCACTGGCTCGTCGCAGCGGTAGCCGTTGCCGCCGTCGTAGCGGCGGCCGGAGCATTAACCCTTCGACGAACCCGCAGGCCCGGAGTCGACCAACCGGCCTAGCGCAGGCTTAGTCGCGCTCGATCCTTCTGAGCCCGCGTTCGGGAGTCCACCACTCGACCACCAGCCTCGTCGCCTCCGGGTTAAGACCCGTGACGACGACCTCAGTGATGTCGGCCACAAACGCCCCACCTTCCGGCGGCGCCTCACCGTCGCCCGTCGCTACCGCGCCGGCAACAATCGCTCGGCCGGCGATCTTGGCCTCGCCCGGCCAAGCACTCTCGTTGCCTTGCTCGGGGTGGAATGTCGGGCCGTGAAGCGCGAAGCGATTGTCTCGTTTGAGGTCGGCGAGTTTGCGGGCGTCGGGCATCGAGCCGAACCTCAGGTCGCCGTCGCCGAACTCGACTTCGATGCCCGATATCCGCGGTGAGCCATTCGCGCGCAGCGTCGCGATCGTCTTGTGACGCCCGGCCTCGAACAGTCGGCGCACCCGCTCCGCGAAGTCAGGTTCGGCTTGCTCGAACACGTTCCACCCGGCCACAGCAGTCCAGCGTATTTGACCGACGCCTGCACAGAATCCATCAGTATGGACGCCACCGTCCGTCGTCCCTGCACGCGCCACGTTTGAGCGAATTGGCATTGGCCGACCTGCGGATTCGCTCAAACGTGGCAAGACCACTGCCTCAGAGAACAGCGGGCCCGCTCAGCAACGGTCCTACTGTGACTCGATGGTTTCGGAAATCTTCGACGATGCGGCATGGGACGAGGTTCCCGGTT
>JACCXE010000190.1 GCA_013697265.1 Actinomycetota bacterium
TCTCGGTGAACGTCGCGATGTGGTCGAGCGGCTGCAACCCGATGTCGCGGAAGAAGTGGGCGGCGCGATTCGCGCGGGCCTCGTAGTCGGCGTAGGTGAGTTGCTTGCCGCTCGTTGCCATGATGAGGACGGGCTGGTCGGGGTTCGCCGCGGCGTGTTCACGTGCGTACATGGCTGCTTCGTAGCACCACGCCCCCGTCCGATGTCGCCGATCTAGGTTTCATTGATGCGCTTTTCGATTTGGCCGTCGCCACAACGCCCGTGGACCGAGATCCTCGAACTCACCATGCACTGCGAGTCGACCGACTGGGACGGCGTGTACTACGCCGACCACTTCATGCCCAACAGCGGCGACACCACACCGCTCGACGGCGACACGCTGGAGTGCTGGTCGGTGATCGCCGGCCTCGCCGCCACGGTGCCGCGGCTGCGGATCGCCCCGCTGGTTACCAGCGTCACCTACCGCCATCCGGCGGTGCTGGCCAACATCGCTACCGCGGTTGACAACATGAGCGGTGGGCGCCTGCTGCTGGGTATCGGCGCGGGCTGGCAGGAAAACGAGCACTTGGCCTACGGCATCGAACTGGGAACGATCAAAGAACGGCTCGACCGGTTTGAAGAAGCGTGCGCGGTGCTCACGGCAATGACGCAAGAAAAGCGCACGAACTTCACCGGCGACTACTTCAAGATCGACGAGGCCCCGAACCAGCCGCCGCCCGTCCAGAAGAAGCTGCCCATCCTGATCGGCGGCGGGGGAGAGAAGCGCACGCTCCGCATCGCCGCGCAATACGCCGACGAGTGGAACTCGTGGACCGACCCGCCCACCCTGGCCCACAAGCTCGCGGTGTTACGCAGTCACTGCGACGGCATCGGCCGCGACTTCGACGAGATCGCAGTGTCAACCCAAGCGCTGCTGTTCTTGTCCAATGATGAGGAGTGGTTGAAGGACAAGCGCGCTATGGGCGGCATGGCCGGCACACCCGCCGAGGTCACCGAGATCGTCGGTCAATACAAAGAGGCAGGGGCCGACGAGATCATCATCCCCGACTTCACCATGGGCCCGATGGCGCGCCGCAAGGACACCTGCGACCTATTCATGAGCGAAGTGGCGGTGCACTTCAAGTAACAGCGGTATCGGGTTGGGCCCCGGCCAGCAGGCGCAAACCCACGCCGGTGAGCACGCTGAGGAAGATCGCGCCGCCCCAGATGTTCGGCGACCACCCGAACGGCACAACTAGCGCCGCGATCGCGACCCACGCCGGCCACAGCACGAGCGGCACGGCGATCGGAGCGAGGTCGGCTCGGTGGCGCGCGATGGCAACGTCGCCCGCGATTCCGCCCAGAACCGCCGCAGCGACGAGCGCTGCGTGATCGAAGCCGTTGAGTCCGGACACGGCCAACGCGGGAACGCCGACGATTAACGCGAGCGCGCCGCGCGGCAGCCGCCATCGCGACGTCGCGTACGTCACCGCGCCCACGAGGAGCACGTTCGTAACCATTATCGCCACGACGCCGCGGATCGCCCGGTCCTCGGCCAGCGGGCCCATCCCGTGCAGCACCACGTTCGCGGCAACCGTCTTGCCCCGGAACGCGGACGCAAATTGGGTGAAGAACGCGATCACCGCGACCGTGGCCGCGATCGACTGGACCACGCCGAACGTCGCCAGCGGCTTGCCCGCTCCGGCGTGGTCCGCCATCGCCATCCGGGCCGGCGTGGCCGCCATGATCAGCCCGCCTGTCATCAGGGTCAGATGGGTCGGGCTGAGTAGCCCCTCGACATTCACTTCGATGCCGAGCGCGGCGTGCCACACGAAGTCGGCCACCATCCCGGCCGCGAACAGCAGCACACCGACGGTGGCCAGCGAGTCGAGGCCTTGGCTGACCGGTTCACCCCGCGCCTTGCTGATGCGGGAGTCGACGCCCGACCACAAGACCGCGGCGCCAAAGCCCGAATACAGCAGCGCGTGCCAGGGCGTGAAAAACGTCTCGGGTTTGTTCACCTCGTGGGACCAGCCGTCGAGGAACAGGCCGGCGATGATCCACGTGGAGAACACGACGAAGGCCAACTGCTCGCGTCTCGTTAGGCCGACGGTTGTTGGCTCCGGTGCAGTAGCGATCCCCATGAGCCCATCATGCGCTCATTTACGAGCCGAGGGCGACCTCTGACGCCAGCGCGGCCTCGGGCGCCGCGACCGTGGGATCGATGCGCTTGGCCTGATGTTGCAACAGGCCGAACGCGCCGGCCGCGAGGCAGCCGACGGCGCCGACGCCGAGCGAGTAGCGGCCGCCGAAATGCTGGCCGATGTAGCCCACGATCGGGCCGCCGATCGGCGTGGACCCGAGAAAGACCATCGCCTGGAGCGCGAGCACGCGGCCGCGCAT
>JACCXE010000203.1 GCA_013697265.1 Actinomycetota bacterium
CGTCGGTCAAGGGCTTCGTGGGCGAGGCAGCGGCGATGATCACCGCCGAGAACATTCAGGTGCACGGCGGCGTGGGCTTCACCTGGGACGTCGACGCGCACCTGCTGTTCCGCAGGGTGAAGGCCAACGACGTGTTGTTCGGTCGACAGGGTTGGCAACGGCAGCGCCTGGCCGACCTCGTGCTTAGCGGCGCGGTGTGAGCCATGACGGAGCCAGCCCCATGGACCCGACGTTTTAACCGCACCACCCGCGTAGCGCGCGCATCGTGGGCGTGCGTCAGCCGGTGGGCCAGTGCTCGACGTGCAACCCGTCCATCGGGAAGTCGTCGACGTTCGCAGTCGCGAGGCTCGCGCCAATTCCAACCGCTGCCGCGGCGATGAGACAGTCCGCCTGATGCAGCGTCACGCCGCGCTGGGCGTAGTCGCGACGCCAGGTTCCGGCGCGCACGCCTTCGGCCACACCTAACGGGGCAAACCGCAAGCCCGCGAACAGTCGCTGCACGGCCTGCTCCTCGGTCGGTCGCAGGCCTCGCCAGATCTCCTCCACGGAGATCGCGCATACCCACGGTTCGGTTCCCGTTCGTCGCAGCCCCGCTACCCGCGCTGCGACCGGCGTGCCGCGCAGGGCATCTATGAGCACGGTCGAGTCGAGCAGCAGACGGCTCACGTTCAGCCGGTGCGGCGACTGTCACCGCGACGTTGCTGTCGAACCCACGCCGCGGGATCGCGATCCCATCCGTGGCGCGTGTTCGCAAGAGCGCCGAGGGCTGATTCGACGTCGTCCCACCGCCGCTCATCTTCGAGCCCGCGCTGCACGAGTTCCGCGATGAACGCGCTGCGCCGGCGCGGACCAACGCGACGGTCGAGTTCAGCGACTAGGTCATCCTCGAGCGCTATGTGCAAACGCATGTGCCTAAGTTAGCCCACAAACGAGCCGCAACGAGTCGCGCTCCCGGTTGGGTAGGTCTCTTGGAGAACCTTCAGTTGGGTGCTGCTCGAGGGCGCCGTGTTTCCCGGGCGATGCGCGCTAGACACTGGCCGTGCGTGTGCTCATGACCTCTGCTCCTGCGGTTGGTCATTTGGTGCCGCTTCTCGGCGTTGGTCGAGCGCTGCGAGATGCCGGCCACAAGGTTCGGGTGGCTACCCATCCCGAGCGCCACCAGCTCGTCACCGACGCTGGTCTGGAGCCGATCGCGGCGGGGATGAGCGGCCCCGAGATGTCCCGGGAGCGCGCCCGCCGGTGGCCCGAGACTGATCGTCTGCCCGCGGCGGACTGGGCCGTTCGGATGTTCAGCCAGATCCTCGCGCCAACGGTGTTGGCCGACCTCACCGGCCTGGTCGATGAGTGGCACCCCGATGTCGTCGTTCACGAGGAGGGCGAGTACGCCGGGCCGGTGGCGGCCGCCCGAGCAGGTATCCCATGGATCACGCACGGCTGGGGGAGCCCGCTGCGCCCGACCCATGAGCTGGTCGAGCTTGAGAAGCATACGGCCGGTCTGTGGTCTTCGGTCGGTCTCGAGGTGCTGCCGTGGAGCGGCCTGTATCGGCACGGACTGATCAACCCTTGTCCGGCGGCGCTGCAACCGGTCCCGCCCGGTGTCGCGGTTTCCTGGTCCGTTCGCCCGTCAAGTCTGGACGAGGCCGTCGGCTCCACGATCGCCACCGACGGTATCGAGGCCTACGTCGGGTTCGGAACGGTGCCGGTCTACGCCGAGGATGTCGAGGTCCTGACCGCCGCGGTGCGCAGCTGCACCTCTCGTGGCTTGCGCACGCTCGTCACGACGACCAAGGACGACATCGCCTGCAAGCTGGTCGAGGAAGGCGGCGACGGTGTCGTCGTCCGAAGCTTCGCCTCCCTCCCTGAAGTGTTGGCGACGTGCCGGCTGGTGGTCTGCCACGGCGGAGCAGGGACCGTGCTCGCTGCACTCAGCGCAGGCGTACCGCTCGCCATTGTTTCGCAGGGCTCCCCAAGCCAGACGCGCATGGCGGACGCCTGCGCGAACGCGGGCGTCGCCGCAGTAGCCGGCGCCGATGCCGGCAGCATCGACATCGCCGTCAACCTGGTTCTCGATACCCCCACGGTCGGCCAGCGCGCCGTCGTCGTTGCCGGGGAGATCAACGCCATGCCGGATCCGGCCGCGCTCATTCCCGACTTGGAGTCACTCGCGTGAAGAGCTCGATTTGAGCGCGAGGTCGGCCGCTATCGAAGTGTCGACGTCAACGCAGGCAACTGGTGGCAACGGTGACGTCGGCCCGATACAGACAAAAGTGCCTGGTCAGAGCACTCTCTCGCCCTTACGCGGTGGGCAGCTCGTAGCCGGCGAACCTGGCCCGCAGGTCGTTCTTTACGACTTTGCCGGTCGCGTTGCGGGGAAGTTCGTCGACGAACGTGTAGCGCCGCGGCACCTTGTAGTCCGAGAGGCGCTCGGCCGCGAACGCCTTGAGATCCTCGATCGTCTTGTCGGTCGGCTCAGCGCCATCCACTAAGACGATCCAAGCGGCGACGTCCTCACCCAGCACGTCGTGCGGTATCGACGCGACCGCGACCTCTCGCACCGACGGGTGTTCATACAGCGCCGCTTCGACGTCGGCCGCGTGCACGTTGTTGCCACCGCGGATGATGACTTCCTTGGCCCGGCCGACGATGTAGAGGAACCCGTCCTCGTCCAGGAAGGCCAAATCGCCCGAGTGCAGCCAGCCGTCGCGCCACGTCGACGCGGTCGCGTCGGGATCATTGAAGTATTCGCGTTCGCGGCCCGGGTTGCTGATGAGGAGTTCGCCGATGGCGCGCGGCGCCAACTCGTTGCCCGCCTCGTCGATCACTTTGAACACTGTCGGCGGCATCGGTTTACCCACGGAGCCGACGCGTTTGTCGCGCTCCTCTTCGGGCATGAAACAGAACGCGGGACCGGCCTCGGTCATCCCCCAAGCGTTGGACACCATCGCCCGCGGCATCTTGTCTTGCAGCTTTTTCACGGTGGCCGGGGCAACCGGCGCGCTACCAAGTGAGCAGATCCGCAACGACGACAAGTCGGCATCGTCGAAGCGGGGCGACGCGATGAGCAACTCGGCCATCGCCGGCACCACGAACGTGGCCTTGGGGTGGCGCTGCTCGACGACGTCGAACCAGGCGTCGACGTCGAAGCGGGGCATGTACAACAACTCCATGCCCATCTTCATCGGGTTGTACGTAGATGAGATGCCCGCGAAGCTGAACATGG
>JACCXE010000206.1 GCA_013697265.1 Actinomycetota bacterium
GAACGCCTCGCGTGCTAGGCGCGCTCGGTGTCACCGATCGTACGCACGGCGTCAGCCACCAACGCCTGGATGACGGACGATTCGGAAACCGCGGCGTGGCCCCAGCATCGGTGCAGCACCGCAGCACACGGTGGGGAGCGTCCGGCCACCCGAGCGAGAACGTCTCGGTGATCACAGTGTCCCCCTCGTCGGCGGCGATCACGGCGGCGACATAGTCGGGACGGGCGTTTGCCTCCGGAGTGGCCAACAACACGGTTCCGACGCGAACGGCATCCGCCCCGCCCTCGAGCGCGGCCGCCACCGCCGCCCCACTGCCGATGCCGCCCGCCGCGACGAGGGGGACATCGATAGCGCCGCGCACCGATGAGAGGAGTGGAAGAAGCGCTTCGCGGCCTCGGACGTGTCCGCCCGCCTCGGCTCCTTGCACGACCACCAGTCGCACCCGGCCTCGGCGGCGGCCAGCGCCTCATCGAGGCAGCCCACCTGCCAGGACATGAGCGCCTCCGCATCGTGAGCGCGGGCGACCAGAGCCGGACCGGGCTCTCCGTAGAAACACTCGACGACTGCGGCCAGTTCAGCGGCAACGTCGAATGCCGCTAGATCGAGGAACGGAACGAGGAAGTTCACGCCGACGCGGTCGCCAGGCCCGATCGC
Source organism: Actinomycetota bacterium (assembly GCA_013697265.1). Classification (GTDB taxonomy): domain Bacteria; phylum Actinomycetota; class Acidimicrobiia; order Acidimicrobiales; family JACCXE01; genus JACCXE01. The sequence goes on from JACCXE010000206.1 coordinate 655, forward strand.
GGCGGTCACAGTTTCCAACTGACCCCGGAGTGTCTCCGCGGCGAGTCCGTCGGCGCCAATCATTCCGAGAGCACCCTCTCGCGAAACTGCAATCGCCAGGGCGGGCGTTGATACCCAGCCCATTCCCGCCTGCTGAATTGGCACCCGACAGCCGACGAGTGCGGTGAACCGAGTCGCGGGCAGCGACCGTACAGAAGGCGTCACGCGGTCATCTGAGCATCTCGTCGCCCGTCGCGATCGACACCGCCTCGAGCTTCGAACCACATTGAGCATGTGGCGCGCAACCGTTTAGATGTGCACGTCCACGCTCAACAACACCAGCGGCCAAGCGATGATGGCAATCACCGCGGATAAAAAGTCGCTGACGTCCTTGATTCCGCCGAGGTAGCCGTTGTTGGCGGCGACGATGAGGCCGATAACCAGCCACAGAATGACGAGAAGCGAAGGTCGACGAAGCACACTGGCAGACTAGCGAGCGCGCGGACCGGCCAGCGTCATCCGTGCGCCCACGCGACGGTGGACGCCGGTCGTACGGTGCTTCAATGGGCCGAGATGGTTGACACCGAGAGGCCCAGGCAGCTCCGTCAGTTCTACGGGGGCACCGGCGTACCGATGCGCGTCGAACACGATCCTGGCTCTCCGGCACGAGCGTGGCGCGCCCACCGGGAGCGGCTGCGGGGTTGGCTTGATGCACTGCCCGACGAGCAGTGGAGCGGACCGACCCGGTGCGCGCTCTGGGACGTCTCGGCGCTGGCGCGTCACCTCGCCTCGGGCACGCAGTTCTTGGGCTACACGCTTCACAAGGCGAAGGGCGGCACGGCGACGAGCCTGTTGAAGGGCTTCGATCCCCATGGAACCGTGCAAGAACGCGCCGCGATGCTCGGCGAGATGACCCCGAGGCAGACCCGGGAAAGCCTCGCAGCGATGGATGCTTCCGTACTCGCCGAAATGGTGGCAATCGAGGAGGTGGGGTGGTCGGTGATGGCCGAGGCTCCCCCTGGTCAACTCCCAGCAGGCCTATCCATCAACCATTTTCTGTTTGATTCCTGGGTTCACGAATACGACCTCATGGTTCCCCGCGGCGAGCGCCCCGTCATTGAGTCCTCGGAGGCGGAAGCCGTCGTGACTTACGTAGTGGCGTTAGCCGCGGTCGCGATCGGTTCCACCACACCGCTCGAGTTGCGTTTAATCGAACCGGAACTCCGGATCGGCTTGCGCGTGGTCGACGGCGAAACTCGGGTCGCGCTCGACTCGTCGCCACCCGGAGCCGCCGTAATCGAGGGGCGGACGTTGGACATCGTGGACAGAGCGACCGGGCGTAAAGGTGGTCCGGTGCGAGGAGACGAACCCGGATTGGCGGTTCTCGACGGCTTCGGACGGCTCCTGTCGGGCTAACCGTTGATGCTGCGAACATGGGACTGAATCAGAGACGTTTTTCTGTACAACGGAGTTTGACGTTTGTCGCCCTGTTTGCGATGTGCCTGATTGCACCGACGCAGGCGAAGGCCGCGGAACCGGTCTGCAGTCGGTTCGGCAATGGGAGCGTCGCTGGTCAGGTTGAGAACGCTCGCCTCATCGAGATTTCGGGCGTGGTCGCGAGTCGTCGCTACCCCGGTGTCTACTGGACCCACAACGACTCCGGTGGCAAGCCTGAAGTGTTCGCGCTCGCGATCGATGGCACGAATCTGGGCTCCTACGCGTTCCCGGGCGCGACCGCAGTCGACTGGGAGGACGTTGGCATTGGGCCCAAGAGTGGCGCCGACGGTTCGTTCATCTACGCGGCCGACATCGGCGACAACGCGGCTGAGCTACCGGCGGGCGTCCTCGGCGCGGCCCGCCCGTTCGTGACCGTTTACCGCGCCCCCGAACCGGCGCTTGCGCCGAAGGCCCCGGGCGTCGCGTTGACGGGCGTCGAGCACTTCAACCTCAACTATCCGAACGGACGCGAAGACGCGGAGGCACTCTTCGTCGACCCGATCAGTGGTGATCTCGTGATCGTGACGAAGTCACCGATCGGGCGGTCCCGCATTTTGACCGCGCCCGCTGCGTCGATGGTCGACGGGGCCAACATCACGATGGTCGACCACGGCACCATTCAAATCGTTCCCACTGCTGCGGCCTCCTCGTTCCGGGGGACGTTTGTTACCGGCGCCGATATTTCGCTCGACGGTTCGCTGATCCTGGTGCGGACCTACCAAGCGGTTCTCGCCTTCGCGCCAGCCAGGCGAATCCGTCGCCACGGCGCTACGCCGCGAGTCGTGCAATGCGCGGCAGGCCTCGGAACAGCAGGGCGAGGCAATCGCGATCGCTACGGACATGTCGCGCTACGTCACGATCAGCGAGGGAACCTACTCCCCGATCAACGTCTTCTCGATCGCTGCACCACCGTCGATCGCGACTACCACGACTACCGCGACTGCACCGCCGCGTCCGTCTGCCGGCGGCAAGATCCTCGCTCGCGCAGGAAACGACGCAACGCGCGCGCTGTTGCTCGCGGGCGTGGTCGTAGTGGCAGTTCTCGCGGTTCGGCTCAGACGGCATCCCTGGACGAAGCGCGGCTAGCGACACACGCTCGAGGGACGACCCGCATTCGCCCGCGGGACGACGGCGCCGCTCAGCGGGGAATCGGGTGCGATCGGGGCCGGTCGCGACGCCTCATCGACAAGGCAAAGCTCAGCAAGACAGCGAACGACACGAGCGCTCCCACAAGCCCGACCATGCCCGCGGCGGTCCATCCATGGACGACAGCAAAGCGGAACGCGATAAACGTGATCGCGGCGAGGGCGAGGACGGTGAGCCAGTAGCCGAGTTTGAACATGCGGAGGTGTCCCCCGTCTCCCGCCCGCCCAAACCCCGCGTGCGT
>JACCXE010000224.1 GCA_013697265.1 Actinomycetota bacterium
CGCACGCACCTGACTCATCGTCGGACCGAACACCGACGCCGGGCTCTGCCAGGTTGCCCAGCTCGACGAGGTGCCCCAGTTGTAGCCGTCGATGCCGACCATGTCGACATACGCGTCGCCGGGGTAAAGGCTGGCGAGCGAGCTGCCGACGCCGTCCATCACCACGTTCGGGCTCCACACCCACTTGACGTTGGTGACGCCGGCCCCGGTGAAGATGTCGCGCACGTGCCGATAGGCCGCGACGTACGAACCGGCGCCGTTGCCGTTGACGCCTTCGGCCCACGGATACCAGTTGCTGTTCATCTCGTGGGCGAAGCGCAGCCACACCGGCGAACCGAACGTCTTGATCTGCGTGGCCCAGGTGCGGATCATCGTGTCGAAATTGCCGCCGGTGATCGCGTTGAGCGAGTAGGTCGGCTGGTCGACGCCGGCCGAGGGGTTGAACGGCTCCCAGGTGATCATCGGGATCGAACCGTGGTTGCGCACCGTCGTTGCTTCGCTGGTCGGGAAGTTCGGGTCCCAGTAGAAGCTCTTGTACATGCCGTAGAGGGCGGCTTTCTTGCCGGCGTGGCTCTCGAAGGACGCGAGTTGCGTGAGCCCGCCGGAGTTGTTCTCCTCCGTCGCGGCGCCGAACAGCACTGAATTGGAGGAAGGAGTGCTGGTCGACGCCGGAACGGTGGAGGAGGTGCTGGTCGAACCAGCGGCCTTGACCGTGGTCGACGGCGACGTCGTTGTCGTCTCCACGGTGGTCGAGGTGGTGGGCTTCACCGAAGACGACGTCGTTGTCGCCTGCGGCTTGGCTGTGGTCGTTGTTGCCTGACGAGCGAGGCGGTTGCGAGCGGCGGCGGCCGGAAGCGACGTACCGAGGGTGGCAACGCCCACGGCTACGGCCACTGCCGAGCAGACGACCGCGCTGAATACAACCAGCCGGCGCTTCGAACGGACAACCTGCATTTGGGGTGCTTCCTCCATGTCCCAACTGTTCGACAACGATCAGTTGAACCATTAGGTGAATCCCAAACTTCTCCAAAGAAACCTTGGTTTCCTGTTGGTATGTGCAGGTTGCTCTCAGGGGTTAAAGCGGTACCCAACTCCCCAAACGGTCGTAAGCCACCGTGGTTTGTTGGGGTTCGCCTCGATGCGCTTGCGCAAACGGCGAACGTGCTCGGTGACGGTGTCGATGCTCTGCCAGGCCGAGCTTGAGTTCCACACTCGGTCCAACAGCTGCTCACGCGAGAACACCTGGCGTGGCGACGAGGCCAGGAACGCAAGCAGATCGAACTCTTTGGCGGTGAGCACCACGAGCTCGCCGTCGATGTGGACCTCGCGGTTCGCCAGGTTCAGAGCGAGGCCGTCGAAGGTGAGCGGGGGGATCGACGTGGCGGGTCGCGTGCGGCGCAGCACTGACGCGATGCGCGCTTCGACCTCGGCGTTGGAGAACGGCTTGACGACGTAGTCGTCGGCGCCGAGCTTGAGGCCCATCACGCGATCCGACTCCGACGTCTTGCCCGTGAGGAGGATGACGGGCACCGCGCTTGTCAGTCGGATCTGTTCGAGGACGTCGAGCCCGTCGTCCTCGCCGAGCATGACGTCGAGCACAACGAGATCGGGCATCTCGGCTTCGATCGCGGCCATGGCCTCGGCGGCATCGGCGGCGGGCACCACGCGGTAGTCCTCAAGGTTCAAGAAACGCGTGAGCAAGTGGCGGATGGTGCGGTCGTCGTCGACAACAAGAACCGTGGCCTTGGCCGTATGCGTCGATTCGGTTCCGATGTCCTGCCGAGTCATTGCCATGTTGTGCCTATCGGCGCAAATAACAACAGCTTGAGAACTACCGAGAAGTTTTGAGTTTTTGTGGCGCGCGAGCCAAATACTTCAGGGCGGCCACCAGTTCCTTGTCGACGTCGTCCAGAGCCTGCGCAGCGGCGGTCATATCGGTGTCAGCTGCAGCTTCGATGGCAGCGAAGGCGGCGCTGAGGGCGCGCAGCCCGAGGTTGCCGCTGGCGCCCTTCTGTCGGTGCGCGACGCCCCGTGCCGCTTTGGCGTCGCCGGTCGCAATCGCGGCGCGCAACGTGGCGACGTCGGTGGCGACGTCGCCGGAGAACATTTCGACGAGCTCGCCCAGGAACGTGCCGTCGTCGTCCATCGAGCGCAGGCTGGCCAGTGTCGCAGCGTCGAAGCGTTTGTTGGAGGCGCTTGGCGTAGCTGTCACGATTTTCTCCTTACGGGATGCGGCCTTGCCCTCGATGCAGCTGCGCAACGCGCCCGCGAGGAGGTCGCGGGCCACGGGTTTGGTGAGGAAGTCGTCCATGCCCGCGGCCATGCACTGCTCGCGGTCCGCCGCCATCGCCGACGCGGTCATGGCGATGATCGGTGTGCGGCGCGTCGTTTCCATCGACCGGATGGTTCGGGTGGCGTCGTAGCCGTCCATGCGGGGCATCTGGCAGTCCATGAGGATCGCGTCGAACTTGTTCGTGCCGAACGCTTCGACCGCGGCGACGCCGTCCACGGCCACGTCGACCCGGTAGCCGAGTTGGCTGAGCATGCCCACCGCGACTTTGCGGTTGACCGGGTTGTCTTCTACGACCAGCACGCGGATGGCGTCGACGGCGGTCTCAGGCGCCGGCAACGGCACCTGGGGAGCGGGCAACGCCTTGGCCGCTCGCTTTAGCGGCACGGTGAACCAGAACAGGCTGCCCGAACCGGGGTTGCTTTCCACGCCGATCTCGCCGCCCATCAGCGTCACCAGGTCGCGGCAGATCGCGAGGCCAAGGCCAGTGCCGCCGAAGCGGCGCGTGGTGGACGCGTCGGCCTGCACGAACGGCTCGAAAAGCCGGGCGCAGGCCTCTTTCGGAATGCCGATGCCGGTGTCGTGCACCTCTACACGTAACGCTCGGCCGCTGGACAACACCGCCAGCTTCACTTCGCCGGTCGACGTGAACTTCACCGCGTTCGCCAGCAGGTTGCTCACCACTTGTTTGAGCCGGCGACTGTCGCCGTAGAGCCCGTCGGGCACCTCGGCGGCGACGCTGGACGACAGCTTTATGCCGCGCTCGGCGGCGATGGGTAAAAAGGGCGCCACCGTGGCGTTCACAAGAGGACGTAACGCGAAATCACCGGCGTCGAGTGCCAGCTTGCCCGCCTCGATCTTGGACACGTCAAGGATGTCGTCGATGATCGCGCCGAGCGACGCGGCCGACGTCGACATCGTCTGGATGTAGTCGCGCTGCTTGGGGGTCAGCTTCGTGTCGAGCAGCAGTCCGACCATGCCCATCACGCCATTCATGGGCGTGCGGATCTCATGGCTCATGTTGGCCAGAAACGCCGACTTCAACCGCGACGCTTCGCGGGCTTCGTCAAGCGCAGTATCGAGCGCCGCTTGGTTCGCCTGGCGTTCGGAGATGTCGTGCAAGAAGGCGTGGAAGGTCACTTCACCGCTGGCGTCTTCGGTGACCCAAACGGCCAGTTCGACCGGGAATTCGTGGCCGTCGCGGTGCACGGCCGTCACCACGATGCGCGTGTTGATCACTTTGGTGCGGCCCGTCTTGAAATAGCGGCTCACACCTTTGCGGTGGGCGTCTCGGTGCGCGGCGGGGATGATCACGTCGACCATTGACAGGCCAAGCACCTCTCCGCGCTTCCAGCCAAAGGTGAGTTCGGCTTGGCGGTTCCAGTCGGTGATCCGCTCGTCTCGGTCGACGGTGACAAAGGCATCGGACGCGGCGTCGATGATGCGCGTGGTACGCACTTCGTTGGCTTTCAGGCGCTCCTCGGTCAGCTTCGACTCGGTGATGTCCTGACAGATGCCGTTGAGCTGCACGACGCGCCCCGCGATCAAATCGGCCTGGCACCGGGTGCGCAGCCAGCGGAGGCCGCCGTCGGGCAGCTGTAGTCGCATGTCGATGTTGAACGAAGCGCCGGTCGCGCGCGCTCGGGCGAACAGTTCGTTGAGCACGGGGCGGTCGTGGGGATGGACCCGCGACACAGCCGCGTCGTATCCGTGGGGTGCGGTGCCGACGTCGTAGCCGAACAGGCGCTGCAATTCGTCGGACCACGCCATTTGTTCAGTGACCAGGTCGAACTCCCAGCTGCCGATGTGTGCGATGCGCTGCGCCTGTTCGAGGGCTTGGCGGTCGATCTGCAGGGCGTCGGCGCGTTCGCGCACGCGCGTTTCGAGCAGCGAGTTGGTGGACATCAGCTCGCTTTGGATGCGGTCGCGTTCGTACACGAGGCCTGCGAGCAGCAACCCCTGCACGGCGAGCACGCCGAGGAACGCCTCGAGCAGCCACAGGTCCGCGATCGTGTCGCCGCTGACGAAACGCCCGACGCCGGCCGTGGTGCGCTCGATGGCGATGAGCGTCACTAGCGCCACGACCACGGCAGTGCCCCGCGACCCGAATCGCAGCGCAGCCCACGCAACGACGGGGAACACGAGGAAGGCGGACGGATTCGGTCCGATGAACGCGACCAACAGCGCAAACCCGAACGCGGCGCCCAGCGCGATCGCTTCGGTCGACGTGCCGCGGTATTCGTCGGCGCCGTCGCGGTCGGCCCAGCTGAGCAGCAGGGGAGCAACGATCAGCGCACCCATCACGTCGCCCAGCCACCACACGCTGAAGCTTGTCGGCGTTCGTCCTAGCGAGACGACGCCCGCAAGAGTCAGCGTGAAAACGCCGATGATGGCGGCGACCGACGCGGACGTGACCGCGACGCCGGCCATCACGCCGACATCGCGGGGCCGCCGCGCTCGCATGCCAAGGCCCTGGTGCTGCATCAAGTAGACGGCGACCAGCGCCTCAAGCGTGTTGCCGGAGGCGATACCGATGGCGGCGGCGATTGGTAGCCCGCTGACGTTGAGGAGGAAGGCGCCGATGAAAATGCCGGGCGCAATCGATCGTCCGTAGAGGAACACCGCGGCGATGGCGAGGCCGGTAGGCGGCCAAACCGGCGAGATTTTGCCCGGCAGCGACGCCACCGACAGCCCGAAGCGGGCCAGTAGGTAATACAGGACCGCCAACAGGAAGATCCGCTTGGCATGGTCCTGGACCGTGGGTAGACGCGCGGACACGTAGTCCTTTCGGCACGCGGGGCCCCGAGCAACAGAGGGTTCTCAACGACTTGGGAAGTATCTCGCGCTGCTTGTGCGTTAAGTCACAAGTGCTTTCTTTCGCGAACGGCCGCTGACCTGCGGTTTCGCGATTCGGCTTTCGTTGACACGGGTGAAATTACGGTGTTGTATTTCTCCCTCAT
>JACCXE010000244.1 GCA_013697265.1 Actinomycetota bacterium
GCCTCGACCAGGTGGTCAGCATGGCCGACGCCGCCAGCGTGGTCGTACCTTCGTCTCTGCACGCCGAAGCAGCGGTGCCTTTGCTCGAAGCCGGGGTCCATTGCCTGATCGAGAAACCATTCGTGACAACAGAGGCCGACGGCGTCGCCGTGCTCGATGCCGCCGCCTCTTCGGGCGCCCGCGTGCTCGTGGGGCACATCGAACGCTTCAACCCGGCTGTCCGTCAGCTGCGCGAGATCCTGGCCGGCGAGCACGACATCCTCGCCGTCGACGCCCGCAGGATGAGCGCAGTTAGCGCGCGTATCACCGACGTCGACGTAGTGACCGACCTCATGGTCCACGACCTCGACATCATCGTCGATCTCATCGACCGCCCAGTGGTGGACCTCACGGCGCGGGCGGTCCACCGCTCGGGGACGGCCGGAGATGACTATGTCAGCGCACTTCTCACATTCGAGGGCGGAGCAATTGCGTCGTTGACAGCGAGCCGTATCACGCAAAATCGCGTCCGGGAACTGCAGGTCACGACCGACTCACGCTTCTTCGCGCTCGACTACGCCAACCAGGACCTCTTCATTTACCGACAGGGCCACCTCGGCGCCCTGGGTGCGGAGATGGACGCAGGTCAGTACGTGCTGGACGTGGGTACCGAACAGGTTTTGCTGCGGCGCACGGAGCCGCTTGTCGCGGAGTTGTCGCATTTTGTCGACGTGGCGCGCGGCGTCGCCGAGCCCATTGTCACCGCAGCCCACGGCCTGGAGATGATGCGCCTCGTTTGGCAGATCCACGCTGCGGTGCGCAAAGGCGAAGTCGGTGACTGAGGGCCAGCGCGTGGTCGTTACCGGGGGTGCTGGTTTCATTGGCAGTCACCTGGTCGACGCGCTTTTGGATGGCGGCGCGGCAAGAGTGGCCGTTGTCGACAACCTGTTTTTGGGCTCCCCGGACAACCTCGCGCACGTCGTCGACGACGAGCGGTTCGTCCTCTACCGGGAGGACGCTGGCGAAGCCGACGCCATCCGCGCCGTGATCGAACGTGAGCAGCCCGACGTTGTGTTCAACCTCGCGACGAAGGCGCTGCTCTACTCGTTTTTCAATCCCGCCGGGGCGTGCCGGGTCAACCTCGACATCGCGCTGGCGCTGTGTGAACTGCAGCGGCAGGCAGCGTTCGGCAAGCTCGTGCACGTGTCGAGTTCCGAGGTCTACGGCACCGCCCGCGCTGTGCCCATGGACGAGAACCATCCCCTGCTTGCCGAGACCACCTACGCGGCGGGGAAAGCCGCAGCCGACCTCGCGGTTGCGTCGTACGTGCGGATGTTCGGCATCGATGCGATCACGGTGCGCCCCTTCAACAACTACGGCCCGCGCCAGAACGCAGGGACCTTCGCTGCGGTTATCCCGGTCACTGTGAACCGTGTGCTCGCCGGTTTGCCGCCAATCGTGTCGGGCGACGGCTCGCAGACGCGTGACTTCATCTTCGTGGGCGACACGGTTGACGCGATTTTACGCGTTGCCGCTCTCGACGGCGAGAGCGGCGCGGTCCTCAACGTCGCCAGCGGTGCCGAGACCGAGATAGGTGAGCTCGTGCGGCGAGTGGCAGCACTCGCGGGTTGGGACGGCGACGTCGAACACCAACCGGAACGCGCCGCCGACGTGCATCGGCACTGGGCCGATGTCACCGCGGCTGAGGCGCTCATTGGGCCGGTGGCGCGCACCGGGCTCGACGACGGCCTGGCGTTCACTGTGGACTGGTACAAGCAGCGCGCCGGCCAGAGCGCGTCATGAAAATCCCCATCATTCGACCATCCGTGCGCTTCGACGACGTCGCCGCCGATATCCGGACCGTGCTCGACTCGGGCATTCTCACCAACGGCCCGTTCCTCGCGCAGTTCGAAGCCGAACTTGCGGCCGCGGTCGGGGTTCGCCATGCGGTGGCCACGACATCGGCTACCACGGCCATGCACCTCGTGCTCGCAGCGGCCGAAATCGGACCGGGCGATGAAGTCCTGGTCTCCGACTTCACGTTTCCCGCCACCGGCAACGTGGTGGTCGAGCGAGGCGCGGTGCCTGTTCTGGTCGACTGTGAGCCGGGGGGCTTCCGTCTCGACCTCGATGACGCCGACCGACGGGTCACGGCAAAGACCAAGGCCTTGCTGGTCGTCGATCCCTTCGGGCAGCCCGCAATGTCGACGGAGTTGTTGGAGTGGGCGGCCGCCCGCCGGTTGTTGGTGATCGAGGACGCGGCGTGCGCTCTCGGTTCCTCGCGGGAGGGCGTAGCGTGCGGCGCGTGGCCCGAAGCCCCCGGCTGCTTTAGTTTCCACCCGCGCAAGGTGGTCACGACGGGGGAAGGCGGGGCCGTCACGACTGATGACGACGAGTTCGCGGCGCGGCTCCGGTTGCTGCGATCCCACGGCGGCGCCCCGGGCCCGGCCATCGGTCTCTCCTTCGTAGCGCACGGGTTCAACTACCGCATGAGTGAGCTCCAGGCGGTACTCGGCCTCGACCAGCTTCGGCGGCTCGACGCAATCCGCGCCGACCGGCAAGCCACTGCGGCGCGCTACGAGAAGCGCTTGGGGGCTATCCAATCGGTCGGCCTGGTCACTCCACCAGCAGGGGAGGAATGGTCGTACCAGAGTTTCGTGGTGCTGGTCGACGAGCGCGACGACATCGTGACGGCACTTCGCGACCTCGGGATCGAGACGACGCTCGGCACCTACGCCCTCCACGCCCAACCTGTGTTCGGGCCCCTCGGATACGCGCCGGGTGATTTACCCGAGAGCTTCGACCGTCAGCAGCGCTCGCTTACCCTGCCTCTCCTCCCCGAAATGACCTCTGAGCAGGTCGACGAAGTGATCGCCGCAATCTCCGCGATCATCGGTGCTCGCCGTGCTTGATCCTGACGAGTTAGCCGCCTCGCTCCGGGCCATGTACGACTGCAGGGCGAGGGGGTCGTCTTGAACACCTCGCTGAACTTGCACGGGTTCCCGGTCGTGAGAACCGCCGAGGAGGCCCTGGACGTCTTTCAGAGATCGGGGCTTCTCTATATGCAGCTTGCCAGCTTTACGTTCGCAAAAACAGCGGACAGTGGCCACGGCGACGAGCGAAGCCGAGAACAATGGCGTTGAGCCGTTTGAATCCCGCTCCGGACAGGAACCTCACGAGCCGGGGATCGACCGTGACGCAGGCCGAAAGATTCCTCGCACTGACGGCGCCGGTACCCCGATCACGAAGCGGAGTAAATAGTGGTTTCGAACGCTCAGCCCGGTAGTCGCGCGAGCCTGGGCGCGCTCGTCGCTTCGGACTACGCAGCCCTGTATCGCGAGAGCGGCGGGAGGTCGGGCACGCGTGCGATGCTTGCGGTTGCAAGAGTGCTTAGCAACCCCTCGATGCACGCGGTGATTCTCATTCGGCTCATGACACGCGGACCGCGCGCACTGTCCTCCGTTTGGCGCAACCTTCTGATCGCTAAGCATGGCACGGACGTTCATCGAGATGCCACGATTGGGCCGGGCCTCGTGCTCCCGCACCCTTTCGGGCTCGTCATCGGTACTCAGGTGGTTTTAGGGCGGCGGGTAACCTTGTTTCATAATGTGACCCTGGGCGTGCGGCGACTCGAGACGCAGCCTGAGTTGCGACCGGGACTACGCCTTACGCCCGTGGTGGGTGATGGGGTCGTGGTCTACCCCAACTCGGTCTTGGTCGGGCCGATCACCGTGGGCGACGGGGCGGTGATCGGCGCTGGCGTATACGTGGACACTGACGTGTCACAAGGCGCGGTGATAAGACCCGCAGGCCGCCTCGCGCAGCGCTCCTCAACGGCAAATCGCGGCGGGGACTGAGCGGCAGTGCGCTCGAGTTACCGCTCTTCGAGCGGCCCGTACGCCTTCGTGGGCTGTAACGTTTCTCGGGCAACAGGCTGCGGAGCCGGGCGTCGACCGGACAGCGCCGCTCGGGGGCGACGTTGACATCCCGCTTGGTTGTCCTCGGGTGTCTCGAGGAGACACTTCATACAATCATTCACCTCGAACACCTCGGCGTTCGCCCGGATCACATCGTCTCGCTCAGATCAGGTGCCGACCGAGACTCGGTCTCCGGGTACACTGACTTGAGGCCGCTGGCCCGCGAGCTGGGTATCCCGTTCGCGGAAGTGTCGACATACGCGATGACTTCCCCCGCGGACGAGGCACTCATAGTCGACTTGGCGCCCGACATACTGCTGGTCGTCGGCTGGCAGCGGCTGGTGCCCCCGAATGTCTTGGATCAGGTCGCCGTCGCCGCTATCGGCTTTCACGGCTCGGCAAACATGCTGCCCTGGGGCCGTGGACGGTCCCCGATC
>JACCXE010000258.1 GCA_013697265.1 Actinomycetota bacterium
TGGCCTCGCCAATGTCATGGATGCGGCCGCCGACATCCGGGCGTACTACGAGGAAGCGGCTGCGGCGCTGGCCGACCATGTCCCGGCGGCGCGCCAGGCCGAAAGTTGGCTCTACCAGCAGACCGAAACCGGCCGGGTCCTGCGAGACGCCCAGCAGGCCATCCGCGACGCGGGCGGTCCGTTCCCGGTGTGGTTCTACCTCCGGCCGATGGGCCAGCCGTGACAGTCCGCCATAGGCTGACGGTCACGCAATCAAGCAAGAGGCTCGACGCATGACCATTACCCAAGACCAAGCGAAGAGTTCGCAGCATCGCCTCGACGCGCCGTCCCCGGGCCTGTCCGCAGCGTTGCGGATAACGGCCGGATTGTTGTGGCTGTCCAATATCAACTGGAAAGCGCCGCCCGGGTTCGGCAAGTCGGCGCGGGGCTGTGGCGGGCTGTGCGGCTTCGTCAGATCGGGAACCGAACACGGTTTCCCGGGGTGGTCGTGGCTCCTGGAACACCTGGTCTTGCCCCACCTCACCCTCTTCGGGTACGTCACGCTTCTGATCGAAGTTTCGCTCGCAGTGCTGTTGCTGTCGGGCACGCTGACCCGGGGCGCCGCGCTGCTCGGTGCCTTCCAGAGCCTCGTGATTGGCCTCTCGGTGGCCAACGCGCCCGGCGAGTGGTACTGGAGCTACCTGCTCATGGCCGGCTTGCACGTGGCGGTGTTCGCGCTAGCCGCCGGCCGCTCGTACGGTGTCGACGCCATGCTGCGTCGTCGCCCGGGCCGGCCCCGTTGGTTGGACGCGTTGACGTGAGCGATCGAGCCCGACGGGCCATTGCAGCGTTGCTCGTCGTTTTCGGGGTCGTTATGGCCATCATTCAGAGTCGCAACGGGCTCTTCCCGACCCAGTACACGAGCGACCTGCTGCTCTTCGGCAGCGGAAATGGTTTTCCCAACAGCTTTGGCCGCAACATCTTCGCCGGCTCGGCGGGGCTGGGGCTCCTGATCGCGGCGGCGGGGCTCGCCGTCGGCGCCGCGCCGCGCCGCGTCGGTGCCGTCATCGGTGGGGCGATGGTGCTATTCGGCCTCGTGCTCGTCGCCACGTTCCGATCTTCGGGCAATGTGCTGGCGGCGCGGCCGTCGTCGAGCGCGGTGCTCGTCGCCGTGGGCCTCGCGCTCGCTGTCGGCCTGTCCGGCCCATGAGCCGGGTCGAGCTACTCGGCGCCGACGACGCGCCGCTTGTGGCTCGCCGGTATTACGACGAGGGCGACCCGGGGCCGATCGTGGCGGCGCTGGCCCAAGTTCCCGAAATGCTCGACTCCACGCTGGCCTTTATCGGCGCCGTGCTGGGGCCGTCGTCGATCGACGGGCGCACCAAGGAGCTGGTGATTCTCCGCACGTCGGCGGTATCGCTGTGTCGGTACTGCGTCGACTCGCACAGCGTCGTGGCCCTCGACACCGGCGTTGTCCACGACGAGGTCGCAGCGCTGCGAAACGTCGAAGCGGCCTGGACAGCGACCTTCGCCGACCCCCGCGAGGCTGCGCTGCTCGGCTGGGTCGACGCGGTGGCCGGCGGCCGTGGACCGGTGAGCGACGAATCGTCGGCCCGATTCAAGGCCGAGTTCGCCGACCACGAGGTGGTCGAGCTCACGCTGCTCATCGCCGCCACGCTCATGCTCAACCGGTTCTGCACCGCCCTCGATCTTCCCACCGCGACCGCCGTGCTCGACCGCCTCCGCCGCGAGCGCCTGGCGTGACCGTCGCCGTGGCCGCCGCGGTGGCCGACGGCGTGCTCCCCGGTCGCGTCTGGATCTACAGCAACTACCACTGCAACCTCGCGTGTTCCTACTGCCTGACCGACTCTGCGCCCGGCGTCGCCAAGCGGGCCTTGACGGCGGACCGAATGGTGCGCGTAGCCGAGCAGGCCGCCGAGCTGGGCTTCGACGCCATCGGGGTCACGGGCGGCGAACCGTTTCTGGCCCCCGGCATGGCCGGAACGCTCGCCCGGATTGCCGACATCCTGCCGACGATCGCCCTTACCAACGGCACCCTGTTCAGCGGCGCGCGACTGGCGGCGCTCGACGCGCTCGCAGGACGCGACATCGCCTTGCAGATCTCGCTCGATGCCGCCGACCCCGACGTCAACGACGAGGCCCGGGGTGCCGAGAACTTCGCCCAGGTAATCGACGCCATCCCCAAGCTGGTCGAACGCGGCATCCGCGTCCGCCTCGCCACCACGGTCGGCGACGTCGCGCCACACGACGCGGCGCGGCTATGCGCGCTGCATCGCGAGCTAGGCGTGGCCGACGAGGACCACGTGGTGCGCCCAATCGTGCACCGGGGCCGTGCCGCCGAGCGTGCCATTGGCGTGCACGCCACCCGTGACGACCTGCCGGCCGAGCTCACCGTCACCGCCGACGGCGCGTACTGGAGCCCGTTCGGCCCAACCGTGCGCGACGGCCGCGTCGACACCGATCTGCTGATCAGCCGCACCACCGACCCGCTTGCCGTCCCCGCCGAACTGTTGCTTCGCGCGGTCGAAGGCCGACCACCGGGGACCGACACGACGCTCAACATCAGGTGAGCGTGACCACGCCTGGGCCCGGTCGGGTCCTCACGTCGCAGCAGATTTGCCGGTCCACTACGAGCAGTTGGCCGCGCCGCTCGGGGTGACGGGCGCGGAGGTGGACGGGAATCGAACCCGCCGGACGAGGATCACCCGTCCCAACCGCTTTGAAGGCGGCGGAACCCACCAGGTATTCGGACACCTCCGCCAGCGAAGGTAGCACCGGCGAGCGCTCAGACGAACTCGACGCGCGGCGGTCCTTCGACCACGGTACCGACGATCCACCACCCGTCGTCGGCGAGTCGGCTCGCCGCCTCGGGCGTCACCGCGGCGAGCAGTCCACCGCTGGTCTGGGGGTCAAACGCCAGCGCCTCCCGCTCGGGCGCGACGCCGGGCCCGAATCGGCACGCGCCGCCGACGGTGGCGCGGTTGCGGGC
>JACCXE010000259.1 GCA_013697265.1 Actinomycetota bacterium
GGCACGAGTATCCCCGTCTCCTCAGGCACGACGAACTCGCTGTGCCACTCATAGTCGTAGGCGACGATCGGCGTACCGCTTAGTGCGGCCTCCCGTAGAGCGAGCCCGGCGATCAGCACGTACGCAACCGCTGCAGAAGTGATGGCCCTGGAGAGTTCGAGCACATCCAGGTTGCGGATGAAGATCAGATGGCCGTCGAGCCCAAGCTCTCGGGCGAGCTCATCGAGTTCGTCGCGCATCGACCCGTCGCCGATGAGCAGTCCACCGAGCTCCGGGAAGTCGACGCGCGCCCTTGCTAACGCCAGCAACACGTCCTGTGGATACTTCACCCGTTCCAACCGGGTAACCGCAACTACGAACGGCCTGTCGCCGAGGCCGAAGTCTGCGACCGGACCGCGCTCATCGGGCTGCACCATGTGGACCGGGTCAATCAGGCTCCAGCTGCCGAGTTGCGATGTTCGCTCCTCCGATGCGCCGTTGTTGATCGCGTATTCGCGGTTGTCTTCGCTCAGCACGACGACCTGGTCGGCGTGTCGCAGCGAGAAGCGGCTCACCGCCTGTTCGAGTCGGCGCGAGGGCAGCAGCTTTGGAAACGCAAGGTCCCCGACGTCCTCGTAGATCCGGTCGAAGTGGGACGGAATGCGGAGCTCAACGGGCACGGCGTGAAGGCGGCCGAGTGCCACCGAGACCAGCCCCGTGTAAAAGGGTTCCCAGGCGCGGATGATGCCGACCTGTTCCCTGGCGATGAGCCAACTCACCCTGATGAGGAGTTCCGATTGGGCCAGCGCGAAGTTGAGTCGCGGAAACGCCTTCAGGGACACGCTGCGCGCCACCCGCCCCTCGATGACCGTGTGCCGAGGGCCCAAGCGCGTTACTGAGGGCGCGCCAGCAAACGCGCTCGGGTCGTCGGCGCCCACCAATGGGTGAATGGACCACACATGGTCGAAATAGCCGTCGAGGTCGCGGTGCGTGATCGTGTGCATGGTCCCGCGCTCGCGCAGCACCTTCAGTGAGTAGAAGGTGTTGAACACCAAGAGCACCTTGCCGCCCTTGCGACGACGGCGCGGAACGGCACGCGTGGCCGCGAGGATGACGAGCGCGCATGCGACCACGACCGACGCCACAGCGGCGTCGACGGCTCGCTTCATCGGCGCAGCATACCCAGCAGTTTTGCGCCTAACGCGGCCGAGCCCGTGCGAAGCGGGTGGCAGCCAGTTCGCGGAAGTGGGACAGGTCTGCGACCCCGGGGATGAATTCCCGGAGCGCCACGCCGCGTTTTTTGTACGCCCGAAGGCACACTATGAGCCCGGCTGTCGGTGCGACGACCGACCCGATCGCGGCGCCCAAAGCGCCGAGCACGGGTATGAGCGCGAGGTCAGCGACCGTCATGCTCGCCAGATTCGCGGCGAAGGACCAGAACAGGACGTTCGGATCAGCCCGGGCCGCGAGAGCGCGGCTTAGCAACCACTGCTGTCCCCACACCACGTTGCCGAACAGAAGTACGACGCCCGGAACGATCGACCCTTTATAGGCCGCACCGAGCAGGACTGGCACCACCACTGCGGCCAACAAGGCCATCACTGCCGCGAACGGCACCGCAACGAGAGCGGCGACGCGAGCCAGCTTGGCGGTCTGCTTCAGCGCCTCCGCTTCCGGAAGCTCTGCCATTCCGGGGAACGATGCATACGACAACGCGAGCGCAACGAAACCGCTGAGCGTGCCGATCGTGAGCGCAATGCTGTACTGCCCCGCCGTGGTTGCGGAAGTCAACGCGTACACGAGCAGAAGATCGAGGCGCGCTGTCGAGTAGGCCAACAAGTTGGCACCCTGCGCGCGCAAGCCGAACCGGAGCGCAGGGCGGAGATAGTCACTGTCCCATGCGAACCCCATCGCGATTTTCTCGCGCCGAAGAGCGAGGGCGCCAGAGGTGAACAGGACGGTCGCGGCGACCAGGCTCGCAAGCGCGCCGCCTAGAACGTCGAGACGCAACACGGCGCACAGCACAATGATCGCGGCAGTTGTCGTGGCCGCGGTCGCGATCGTGACGACGCTCGCGGTGACCATTTGGTGGCGCGCATACACGACGAAGAGCAGCAGTTGGCCGACGCAGGACAGTCCTACGGTCCCGCAGGCGATGACGACTGCAGGCCACACATACCGGTCGTGGACCGGCAACTGCGCGACCGAATACGCGAGCACCGCCAGCGCACCCGCTGCGGAGCTGAGGATGACCGCCGAGAGGCTGCTGCGCAGCGCCTTATCGATAGCTATTTTCGCTTGACCGACGCGAACGACCATCGCGTCGCCCAGCCCCATGAGCGACGCTTGGATCACGATGGTCGTAACGAGGGTGAGCGCAGCCAGGGTGCCCTTCGACGAAGGACCCAGGACACGCGCGGTGACGATGCTGGAAACAGTGCCGAAAACCACTCCGCTGCCGTCCGCCGCCAGCCGGGCAAGCGAGTTTTGCACCAGCGGGCGGCGCCGGCGCTCGTCGGTCTCGTTATCTGCGGGTTGCATCAGCCTGGAACAGATAGGTGGGCCGACACGAGTCGGGAACCGCTCACGGCGAGTCACGCTATCGAGTTGAACACCTACGCTGGGTTTTCTAATGCGCGTGCTGCACATCGCGAAGGTGTCGGGGATGGGTGGCACCGAACGAATGCTGTTGGGACTGTTGCCGCACTTGCGGAGCGAAGGCGTCGACGCGCACATGCTCGTGCTTGCGAGCGACGATGCCGACAGATTTGTCGAACCGCTAAGCGCCGCCGGCGTCCCGACACAGACAGTCCTTATGAATCACGACGTGTCCGTGCGGGCACTGCCGATGATCGTCGGAGCTGCGCGACGGCTGTCGCCCGACATTCTGCACACGCACCTTTTTCACGCTGACTTGTACGGGCAGCTTGCCGCACGTTTCATGCGCATCCCGAGCGTCTCCACGATGCAAAGCGTGATGACGTTCTTCTCGCGGCAGCCGTATCGCGCCCTCGCGAGAGCCGCCCACGCCAACGCGTTTGCGACGATCGCAATCTCGCAACATGTCGCCAACTATCTGCACTCGACCGGGATAACGACGCCTTCAAAAACCGAGGTGATCTGGCCCGGCATCGACGTCGGCGGCTGGCGAGCGGACCAGGATCGCCGTGCGAGCGCACGCGCGGGGTTGGGGATCCCGGCCGACGCATTCGTCATAGGGATGACCGGTCGAGTGACGCAGGGCAAAGGGCACGAGGTGCTGCTCGCCGCCTTCGAGCAGCTCGGCGAGGATCCGACCGTCCGTTTGGTTATGGCCGGAGCGGGTGAGCGCTTCGGGAATGTGACAGCACTCGCAAGCCGATCCCCCTTCGCTGACCGGATTCACATGCCGGGGTATTGCCCGGACATAAAAAGTGTGCTCGCGGGCTTCGACGTTGCAGTGGTGCCGACGACGCCGGATTTGGACGAAGGCTTCGGGCTCGTCGCAGTTGAGGCGATGGCATTTGGTCTGCCTGTCGTAGCGAGCAGCCTTGGTGCGCTAACCGAAGTAGTCGCCGACGGCGTGACCGGAACGCTGGTTCGCCCGAACGACGACGCCGCGTTGGCACTGGCGTTGCGGGCGTTACGAGATTCGCCTGCGA
>JACCXE010000326.1 GCA_013697265.1 Actinomycetota bacterium
CCTTTGAGCCGGGGCAGGCGGTGACGCAGCAGCGCCAATTCGACCTGCGCCTTGCCTTCGAGGGTGCGGGCGTTCTGGGCGAAGATGTCGAGGATCACGTCGGTGCGATCGATCGCAGTGCGCCCCAAAATTTTTTCGAGGTTGCGCTGCTGGGCCGGGCTCAACTCGTCGTCGAACACCACCGTGTCGGCGTCCACGTGTTCGCTCAACTCGTGCAGCTCTTCGGCTTTGCCCTTGCCGATGTACGTCGCGGGGTCGGGCGCGTCTCGTCGTTGCAGCACGCGCGCTTCCACATCGGCTCCCGCCGTGTCCACCAAAAGGGCCAACTCGTCGAGGTACTCCTCGACTTCAGCGGGATCGTTCCGACCGAACGTGACGCCGACGAGGACAATCTTTTCTCTAAAACTTCGGTCGATAAGGGTCATGCGGTGTTCCTAACTACGGAATATCGATTGAGCCGATGAAGCTCACCGGACCAGCAAGTTGCACGTGCTCGATATCGCTGATGTCAACCGACGCGTCGCCGCCGGGTTGGCGCACCGTCACGACGCTGCCCGTGACAAAGCCCCACTGCGAAGCGGCGACGGCCACGGCGCATGCACCGGTACCGCACGCCAGTGTCTCGCCCGCGCCGCGCTCGTGCACGCGCATTTTCACGATGTCGTCGCCGGCCGCCATTGCGATCACTTCGAGGTTGACGTCGGGATACTTCGCTCCCGCCGCGGACAGGTCGTAACGCTTTGGATCTGGCACGCGTCGCACGCGGTGAGGGTTGCCGACGTTGATCAGGAGGTCGTCTTCGTCGGAACCCTCGACGACGACCGAGCCCATGTCGACGCGGATGTGATGGCTAAGCGCTTCGGGGTCTGCGTTTTCGTCCACGAAGGCGCGACGAAGGCCGGCCACAGTAGCGACGGTGATCTCGGGCCCCTTCGCCCAGCGCAGCTGCAGCGCGGCCTGCACCAGACAGCGCAGCCCGTTACCGCTCATTTCCGCAGACGACCCGTCGGCGTTGTGCAGCGTCATCGCGAGGTCTGCGCCCTCGCCACCTTTGCTCAGGTGCAACAGCCCGTCGGCACCGATGCCGAAGCGCCGGTCGCAGAGACGCCTGGCCATGTCGGGCGTCACCGGCGTGGCATTGGCGGCATCGGCGAGCACCAGGAAGTCGTTTCCCCATCCTTCGTGCTTGGTGAGATGCAACGGCATTGTCACCAGTGTTGCCCACCCACCAGCGTGGCCTGGTCAATATCGGCGCCGATCCAGGCGATGCGGGGATCGCGGCGAAACCACACCCGCTGGCGCCGGGCGAAACGGATCGTGGCCTGCACCGCCTCATCGACGCACTCCCGTAGCGGGCGCCCGCCTTCGACGTGCTCGAAGACTTGGCGGTACCCGAGGGCTTGGCGAGCGGTGCGTGACACGCCGCCGGGCCGGTCGGCCAGCGCCCGCGCCTCGTCGACGAGCCCTGCGTCGATCATCGAGCCGAAACGCTGCTCCAGGCGCACGGCCAGCTCGGCCCGCCCCAGCCACAGTCCGACGAGTCGGAAAGGCGTGGGCCCGTACGAGTCGAGGCCGGGCCCAAAGCTCGAGAAGGGACGGCCGGAGCCGATGCACACCTCAAGGGCGCGCACCACGCGTCTGCGGTTATTGGGCAGCATCTTCGCTGCCGCTGGAGGGTCGAGTGTTTCCAGACGTGCGAAGAGCGCGTTCGTGTCGGGCTCGGCCTCGAGTTCCTCGCGCACGTCGGGAAACTGCGGTGGCACCGACAGCCCGTCTACCGCGGCCCGCACATACAAACCGGTGCCGCCGACGAGCAACGCCCGTTTTTCCCGGGCCTCGATGTCGCGCACCGCGGCGGCGCAGTCCGTCTGGAATCGAGCCAACGTGTAGTCGTCAGACGGATCGACCACGTCGATCAGATGGTGCGGCACCTCGGTGCGCTCGGCGACGGTGGGCTTGGCCGTGCCGATGTCCATGCCGCGGTACACGCACATCGCGTCCACCGACACGATCTCAAAATCCGAACTAGCGCGCGCCAGGCGCATGGCTAGTTGCGACTTGCCCGAGCCGGTCGGGCCGACAAGTGCGATGTGTCGACCGCGCTCGGTCATCGGTTACAGCGCGGCGACAGGGATGCGGGTCTTGTGCTTGGGTGCCGCGGTGACGGCCACGACGTCGCCGATGAGGTGATGCCGGCCGGCCGCGGTGACGAGCACGTCCGCGTAACCGCCCGACGCGGTGCGCACGTCGCGGTCGACCACCGGCTCGAAGTGCACGATCTTGTTCTGCGACGTGCGGCCCGACCACCGCGTCTCGTGGCGGGCCGACGGGCCCTCGATCAACACCGACTCGACCTTGCCTACCCGCGCCTCGTGACGGGCGAGAGCGGACCGTTCGAGCACGACGCGGAGGCGCTCAAATCGATCGGCGATCACGTCTTCGGGCACGAACGCGTCGGTCATCGTTGCGGCTTCGGTGCCGGTGCGGGGCGAGAAGATGAACGGGTAGCAGCTGTCGTAACCGACCTCAGCCGCCACTTCGAGCGTGCGCTCGAAGTCGGCTTCGGTCTCGCCCGGGAAGCCGACGATGATGTCAGAGGTGACCGCGAGGTCGTCGATCGCCTCTCGGGCTGCAGCCACTTTGTCGAGGTAGCGCTGAGCCGTGTAGCCGCGATGCATCTTGGCCAGCACCCGGTCGCTGCCGGACTGCACCGGGAAATGCAGGTGATTGCACACCGCCCGGGTGTCGGCCATTGCCGCGAACGTGTCGGGCCGCATGTCCTTCGGATGCGGCGACGTGAACCGCACCCGGCGTAGGCCATCGATCGCGCCGATCTCGCGCAGCAGTTGCGCGAACAACGGGCCGCGTTTGGTGATGTCGCGGCCATACGAGTTCACGTTTTGGCCGAGCAGGGTCACCTCGGTTACGCCTTGGGCAACCAGGTCTTCGACTTCGACGACGAGTTCGTGCATAGGCCGGCTGATCTCTTTGCCCCGCACAGCCGGCACGATGCAGAACGCACACGCGTTGTCGCAGCCGATCTGGATGGTGACCCAGGCCGAGTACGACACGTCGCGCCGCACCGGCAATGCCGAGGGAAACGCCTCGGACTCTTCGAGGATCTCGG
>JACCXE010000276.1 GCA_013697265.1 Actinomycetota bacterium
GTGCTGAGCCAACTCGTCGACTGGGTGCACCGCCAAGCCCCGCCCACCGACACACCATGAGCCGCACCGGCGTGCTCGTGCTCGCGCACGGCACCCCCGCACGGCCCGAGGACATCGAAGACTTCTACACACGCATCCGGCGGGGCCGGCCCCCGACGCCGGTAGAACTCGCGGAACTGACCCGCCGCTACGAGGCGATCGGTGGCCTGTCCCCCTTTGCCGAGCGCACCACCGTGCAGGTGGACGGGCTGCGCGCCGCGCTCGACGCGGAGCGCTTCGAGGTGCGGCTCGGACAGAAATTTGTGGCACCGTTCATCCCCGACGCGGTCGAGGATCTCATCGCGGCCGATGTCGACCGCATCGTCGGCATCGTGCTCGCACCGCACTACGCACCGCCCAGCGTGGGCGACTACACCAAGCGCGCCCGCGACGCGATCGCCGAGCGCGTACCCGTCGACGTGATCGCGTCGTGGCACAACGAACCCGCGCTCATCGAACTGCTCGCCGAGCGGGTGCGCGACGCGTGGATCGACGACGCGGTGTTGATTGTTTCCGCCCACAGTCTGCCGTTGGCCGCGATCGGCGACGACACCACGTACGGCGACGCGCTGGAAGAAACGGCGCGGCTCGTAGCCCGCAGCCTCGGTGTCACCAACTACCGCGTGGCCTGGCAGAGCGCGGGGGTGAGCGGCGGGGCGTGGCTCGACCCGTCGCTGCTCGAGACGATTCGCGAGGAAGCGGCCGAAGGCGCGACCGCAGTTGTGGTGTGCGCGGCCGGGTTCGTGAGCGACCACCTCGAGATCGCCTACGACCTCGACATCGAGGCCAAGGCGGTGGCCGACGAAGAGGGCGTCGCGTTCGCGCGCACGCGTTCGCTCGACGGCGACCCCGCGTTCTGCGCGCTGCTCGCCGACCTCGTTACCCGCGCCGCCTCGGGCGCCTCGTCACCACCGCTCGTTTCGTGACCGCCCGGCCCCGCGTTGCCGTGATCGGCGGCGGCATCGCCGGGCTGGCGGCCGCCCTCGACCTCGCGGAACGGGCCGACGTCACCGTCTTCGAAGCGAAAGACCGCCTTGGCGGCCCCATGCAGACCGTCGACTTTGCCGGCACCCGCATCGACACCGGGCCCGACTCGTTCCTGGCCCGTCGCCCCGAGATGATCGACCTGGCGACCCGCCTCGGCCTGGGGCACACCCTCGTTGCCCCCGCAGTCGGCGAAGCCGCCGTGTGGTCACGCGGGGCGCTGCGGAAGATGCCCGCCGGCATGGTGCTCGGGGTGCCCAGGTCGATGAAGAGCTTGGCCGCATCGGGCATCGTCAGCCGCGCCGGGGTGGCCCGCGCCGCGCTCGACAAGGTGCTGCCCCGCAGCAAGGTCGGCGCCGACATCGGCGTGGGCGACCTCGTGCGGCGACGCTTGGGCCACGAGGTGCAAGAGCGCCTCGTCGACCCGTTGCTCGGCGGCATCCACGCCGGTCGCAGCGAACTACTCAGTGCGGCGGTGGCCGCGCCGCAATTGCTCGGCGCGGCGCGCGGCGCGCGCAGCCTGATGGAGTCGCTGCCTACGCTGCCGCCGTCGAGCGACCCGGTGTTCCTGACAGTGCCATCGGGCCTGGGCGACGTGGTCGGCGCCGCGCTCGCCGCGCTCGACGCCGCCGGCACCACCATCGCCACGAACACTCCCATCGGCGAGTTGCGTTTCGCGGCGGGAGGCTGCGATGTGGTGTCGGTGTCAGGCGACGCCATTGCGTTCGACGGCGTGGTGCTGGCCACGCCGTCGCCCGTCACCGCCCGGCTGTTGACCAGGCTGGCGCCCGACGCCGCGAGCGCGCTGTCTACGGTCACCTACGCGTCGGTGGTGCTCACGCTGTTCGCCTACAAGAGCGACGCCTTGCGCGAGCCGTTTCGGCTCAGCGGGTTCCTCGTGCCCCGACCCGAGAAGAAACTGCTCAGCGCGATCTCGTGGTCGTCGGCCAAGTGGGCCCACCACCGCGGCGAAGGGACCGAACTCGTGCGGGCATCAACTGGTCGCATCGACGACCGTCGGCATGAAGACATCGACGACGCCGATCTCGTCGCCCGCCTCCACGACGAGATCGTGGCTGCGATCGGGCTGCGCGCCCCCGCGCCCATCGAGGCGCGCGTAAACCGGTGGCCGAACGCACTGCCCCAGTTCAAGGTCGACCACCTCACCAAGGTCGCGGGCCGATCCCACGCCGCAGCCGCGCAAGCCGCGTTCCCGCTGGCTCTGGCTGGCTCAGCCTACGAAGGCCTGGGGCTGCCGGCCTGTGTTGCCTCAGGCCGCGCCGCCGCCGCGAGGGTGCTCGACGCGCTCAAAGCTTGAATTGGGTTCGTTTCGGCGCTCTACGAGCGCTGAAACGAACCCAATTCGGAGTTAGCGGGCGACGCGGGCGACGACTTCGCTGACGTCGGCCACGAGGCCGGTGACGAACTGGCCGAACTCGGCGTACTTGGCCGAGGCCTCGTCGAAACGCATCTTGTAGACGACCTCTTTGAGGTCGTCGGGGTTCACCGCGAACAAGCTGACGCCCCACTCCCAGTCGTCGAGGCCGGCCGAACCCGTGATCACCTGCAGCACGCGACCGGCGAACGTGCGCCCGGTCTTGCCGTGGCCCCCCATCAGTTCGCGGCGGTCGTCGAAGGGCAGCGCGAACCAGTTGTCGACCTCGCCGCGCCGCTTCGACATCGGATAGAAGCAGAACGCCCGCATGCCGTCGGGCGGCAGGCTCGGGTAGAGCCGGGTTTTGAGCATTTCTTCGGGCATGCCCGCCGCGTACTCAGACACCTCGGTTAAAGACACATAGGAGTCGGCAACCTCGAGCCCGGCGCGCTGTAGGTCGGTTTGCAGCTGCTGCAATCGCCACAGGTCAGGCCCCAGCGCCATAAAACCGATGTCGGCCTTGTGGCCGAGCACCGTGAAGGCGATCACCTGGTAGCTATCGGCCTCGGCCGATTTCGCCGCCGCGACTACGGCTTCAGTGTCGAATGCGGGCGTAACCCGGCAAAACAGGTGCAACACACCCCAACCAGTGGACGGAATCAGCGCATCAGGCACGCCGCGAGCTTACGGGCCGCGTCTTGCGCTTCTGAACCCGACAGCCGGTTCGCCGCTATCACGCCGTCGATCATGTCGTTGACCACCGCGTCGGCGCCCCGGTCGCCTCGCCGCACCGCCACCAGGGCCCGATCAGCGGACAACCATCGGATGGTGCGAACCGCCGACGGCGCCCGGGGCGGACTGGCGAAGGCCGGGGTGCGCATGCCTGCCGCTTTCGCGGCGCGGTTGAGCCGCTTCACCATTTCGGCGAACTCGGGCGGGCTCAGCGGATCCACACGGCCATGATGGCGAAGGGGTGTAA
>JACCXE010000281.1 GCA_013697265.1 Actinomycetota bacterium
CCGCAGAGTTGGTATCTCGACCTCAGCCAGATCGCCGCGTACACATCCGGTGGGGAAGGGGGCGGCGGTGGCGCCCGTCGCTATCACCACACCGCGCCGATCTCGATGATCTTCGCGTTGCACGCCGGCCTCGGCGTGATCCTCGAAGAGGGCTTGCGCAACGCGTGGGAGCGTCACGCCGAAGCAGGCAAGGCGCTGCAAGACGGGCTCGAGAAGCGTGGCTTCGAGTTCGTCGCGCCCGTTACCAATCGCCTGCCCGAGCTGACCACGGTGTGGGTGCCGACGGGCGTCGACGACGCGTTCGTGCGCCGCGCACTGCTCGAGCGCTACGGCATCGAGATCGGCGGCGGAGTCGGGCCGATGGCGGGCAAGGCGTGGCGCATCGGCTGCATGGGCCACACCGCGCGGCTGCGCAACGTGGCGGCGTTGCTCGCCGCGCTCGACGAAGTGATCACCTGGTAGTGGCCGACCCCGTTTGGTTTCCGGGTGACGTCGACGCGACGAATGTCGGTCGGTTTACGGCCCAGCACGGCGTCGCCGACTTCGAGTCGCTGCGGGCGAAGTCCGTCGCCGAACCCGGCTGGTTCTGGGACGCGGTGGTCCAACACCTCGGCATCAAGTTCCGCGCGCCCTACACCGAAGTGCTCAACGTCGACAACGGGATCCCGTGGGCCACGTGGTTCACCAACGGCAAACTGAACGCGGTCGACACCCTTCTTGGGCAACCGGCGGATCGCGAGGCGATCGTGTGGGAAGGCGAAGACGGCGAAGTTCGCCGCTGGACCTACGGCGAACTCGCCGCGGCGGCGAGCGGCGTGGCGGCGCGGCTGCGCGAGGCCGGCGTAGGCGAAGGCGATGCGGTCGGCGTCTTCATGCCGATGCTGCCCGAAACCGTCGCCGGGTTGCTGGGCGTGATGGCTACCGGCGCCGTCTTCCTGCCGCTGTTCTCGGGCTACGGCGCCGCCGCGGTGGCCACGCGCCTGCAAGACGCCGAAGCCAAAGCGCTGCTCACCGCCGACGGTGGCTACCGGCGCGGCAAGGTCAGCGATATGCGCGCCGTGGCTGACGAAGCCGTCGCCCAGTGCCCGACCGTTACCTGCGTTCTCACCGTCGACCGGCTGGGTACGGGCGGCAACTGGCCCGAGCCATCTGACGCGCCGCTCGACGCGGTTGCGGTCGACTCCGAGCATCCGCTGTTCATTGCGTATACGTCGGGCACTACGGGGCGCCCCAAGGGCACCATCGCCACCCACGCCGGGTTTCTCACCAAAGTCGCCGAAGAAGTCGCGTTCCAGTTCGACGTGCGCTCCGACGACACGTTGTTCTGGTTCACCGACATGGGCTGGATCATGGGGCCGTGGGAGGTCGTGGGCACGCTGGCCAACGGCGCCACGCTGGCGCTGTTCGAAGGCGCACCCGACTGGCCCGACGTCGACCGACTGTGGTCGTTCCTCGAGGCCCACAAGGTCACCGTCCTCGGCATCAGCCCGACGCTGATCCGCGCCCAGATGCCCAACGGCGACGAGCCCGTCGTCAAACACGACCTGTCGTCGTTGCGCATCCTCGGTTCGACCGGCGAACCGTGGAACGAACTGCCCTGGCTTTGGTACTTCAACGTGGTCGGCGGCGGGCGCTGTCCGATCATCAACGTCAGCGGCGGCACCGAGGTCGGCGCCTGTTTCCTGTCGCCCCATCCGGTGCATCCCATAAAACCGATGAGCCTGGGCGGGTCCTGCCTCGGCCTCGCAGTGGACGTGTTCGACGACGACGGCAAACCGTTGCGCGGCGCCGTCGGCGAACTGGTGTGCACCGCGCCGTGGCCGGGCATGACCCGCGGCATCTACAACGACCCGCAGCGCTACATCGACACCTACTGGAGCCGGTGGCCCGACGTGTGGGTGCACGGCGACTGGGCGTCGGTCGACGCCGAGGGCGACTGGTTCCTGCACGGCCGCAGCGACGACACGATCAAGGTAGCCGGCAAACGCCTCGGGCCCGCCGAAGTGGAAACAGTGCTCGTGCAGCATCCGTCCGTGATCGAGGGCGCGGCGGTGGGCATCCCCGATGAACTCAAAGGCGAGGCGCTGTGGTGTTTCGTCGTGCTCAAGGCCGGTGTCGAGCCGAGCGACAAACTGCGGGGCGAGATCAAGGCGCTGGTGGCCGACGCGCTGGGCAAGAGCTTCGCTCCATCGGTCGTGAAGTTCACCGACGCGCTGCCCAAGACCCGCAACGCCAAGGTGCTGCGCCGCGCCGTGCGTGGCATTGTCACCGGCGACGAACTCGGCGACTTGTCCGCGCTGGAGGATCCGGCCACGATTGAAGCCGTTAAGGCTGCGGTCTAGGGGCTTGGGGATGGCGTTGATGCGCACGACGATGCCGATAGAACTCGTCGGACGGCGTCTCGTGCT
>JACCXE010000294.1 GCA_013697265.1 Actinomycetota bacterium
GGATGCACGAACAACGACGGGATCGTTACCGCCGGCAGCGTCTCGGCCAGCGACGCGTGCGAACTCAACCCCGACCACGTCGACAACCAGCCCCGGGCCGTCATGACCCGGGCCAGTCCACCAAATCCGTAGTTAGCGTCGAGCGGGTCCGGGAACGCGAACACCGATCCGAGCGGGCGGGCGTCGGGGTCGATGGACAGGTCGAGATAGGCCGGGTCGGCCAGGGTGCGATAGGTGGTGATGTAACGGGCGTGCACAGCGCGACGCCGGGCCCGGTTCCACTCGGTCGACCCCGGTTCCATCGCCCGTGCCGCTTCGGCGCCGCGGCCGCGCTCCGCCATCGCCGCGTTGGCAACCGCGTCGATGCGGGCCACCCGATCGCGCTGGGCGCATCGGTAGCGCGACAGCCACCCGGGGTCGTACGTGGCCTCGTTCGGCCACGGCCGCCACCCGTTGTCCGGGTTGTACATGTCGAGTTCGGGGTCCAGTGAGAACGGATCGTCCTCGTTGGTGACCGACGGGTCGATTACTTGCAACATGAACACGCCCTCGCCGGGGTGAGCGGCCAGCGCTACGTAGGCGTCGCCGAGGTGTTCATCCCGCTGCGCCACAGCCGTTGCTTCGGCCAACGCCATGAGGGAGCCGCCGCCCGAGTTACCGAGCAGCACAATGCGCTGCGCGCCCCGCTTGCGGGCCTCGCCGACGAGCGTCTCGACGTCGGTCACGCAGTTCTCGTGCAGGCAGTCGATGTCGTTGTTGACGTAGCGCGTCGAACCGCCGAGCACCGCGTAGCCGGCGGCCGCGAGTTGGGGCGCCGCGTAGTGAATCGAAAAGTCGCCGCGCGGGTGCGTGAGCACAACCGCGGTGTCCCACCGCTGACCCGCGGGCGGTGTCCAGAACACGCCCCGCACCACTGCGCCGCCCGGGCTAATGCCGACGACGGGTTCGCGACCCGGTTCGGCTGCGGGTGCTTCGTCGGGGTCGGGCCAATAGCCGAGGAAAGGCCTCGGCGAGACGGTCACGAGTTGTTGTAGGCCGCCGCCATATGGAACTCGATCTTCGGATCAGGGTCGAAGGTCGGGTTGGTCTCGAGCAGGCGCTTCTGCGCCTCGGTCCGGTCGTTGTCGTCGAACTCACGGGTGGTGCAGCAGAACTCGACGAGGATCCCGTTTGGATCATCGGTGTAGATCGACACGCAAAACTCGTGGTCGATCTCGACCACGTCGTAACCATTGCGCAGCCACCGATCACGAGCCACGGCGATGTCGTCGAGGGTGGCGGCATCGAAGGCGAGGTGGTTAACCCAACCGGGCAACCCCAGATCCTTCGAGATGGCCGTCTTGGCCTCGACCTTGGCGTGCGACGCGTCGTGCAGTTCCCAGAAGGCGATCATGCCGTTGTCGTTGCCCCGGCCGGTGTCGAAGAAGAAGTGCTTGGCCCACCCGCCTTCAGGCGACGCACCGACCACAACTTTTTCCAGGGAGAAACCCATGGCTTCGGTGTAAAAGCGGTGAGTCGCTTCGGTGTCCTTGCTGGCGAACGCAACGTGGTGAAAACCCATGGCTACACGTTCGCGCATTTAGATAGGCCAGGTGCAGCGACTCACCCGCCAGCAGGCGACCATCGCGCTGGCGCTGACCTGCACCGCGTGGGGAACGGTGCCGCTCATCGTGCGCAGCGTCGACCTGCCTCCCGCCGCGATAGTGGCCGCCCGCTTCTGGCTGGGTGCCCTCTTCCTCACCGCGGTAGTAGCCCGGGAGCGCCGAAACAATCGGCCGTCGGGCCCACCGGTATGGTCCGCCCACCGGGGTCGGGCCGTAGCGGTGTGCGTCGTGCTGCTCGCGCACTGGCTATGCGAGATCGCCGCGTACCAGCGCGCGCCGGTCGGCACCGCGCTCTTCATCATCTTCCTGGCGCCGATCGGTGTGGCCGCACTGGCCCCCCGCATTCTCGGTGAGCGCCTCGACACCCGCACCGTGGCCGCCCTCGCGCTCGCCGTGTGCGGCTTCGCCTTGATGTCACGCAACGCGCTCAAAGCGAGCGGAGTCGACGGCCTCGTGCTTTCCCTCGCCGCCGCCGTCACCTTCGTGGCCCTCATCCTCCTGAACAAGCCACTTGCCGACGCCTACGGCGGCATCCGGGCCGCGCAGATGCAGATGACAGGGGCGGGTGTGCTCATCATCCCGGTCGTCGCGTTCGGCGTGGACTTCCCCTCACCCCAGCCTTCGTGGCTGTGGCTGGTTGTGTTGGGCATCTTGCATACCGGCGTCGCGATCGCGGTGTACCTCACCGCGCTGTCGATCGTGGGGGCCACGACAACCGGCGTCCTCGGCTATTTGGAACCCGCAACCGCCGTAGGGTGGGCGTGGCTCGTACTCAACGAGAAGCCGGCGCTCGTCACCGTGATTGGCGGTACGGCGATTCTCGGCGCAGGATTGATGGTCGTGAGAAGCAACACGCCGGATCTGGAGGTCGCGGGTGTTACTGGGTGACAACCTTCTGCCGCTGCTCGTGCTCGCCTTCGGCGCTGCGATGGCCTTCGGCAACATCTTGGCGCTCGTGCGGCCGCCCGAGAACCGCAAGGATCGCGACCTGGCCGCCGCACCCAAAGGGCGCAGCATCACGATGGCCGCGGTGGGTCTGGTCGCAGCCCTGTGGGCAGTGGCCTCGCTCGTGAAGGGCTGACGCCCCTTTACGCGCCGCCCTTCGGCGCCGACGAAGAGCCGTGGGGTTGAGCTGGCGACGTAAGCCACGCCCAGGCTTCGGCCAGGTTCACCAATTGCGCAGACGTCGCGCCTTCGGCCCGCGCCCGGATTGTCTCGAAAAGCGCAACGCGCGCCTCGAAGCCGGCGCGGTTGAGTGCCTCTGACTGCTTTTCGTCCACCTTGTAATCCTCCGTGACTCCCGCTGCCGTCGACCTAGGTAGGCCTACCGGTCAGGAGTGAGCGAGCGACTTTACCGGGCTGTCAGCCGACTGGCACCTCAGATGTGCAGTGCGCGCATTTGCTGGCTGCGGCCGGTATCGCACTGAGGCAATAAGGGCAGTCTCTCGAGGACGGGTCGCCATCTGTGGTTTGTCCCCGGTTCCGGCGGACCGTATACGCGTTCAGGGGCTTGACGACCAGCAAGAAGATCACCGCAGCGATGATCACAAACGTGATCAAGGCGTCGATGACGAGGCCGTAATAGAACTGGCTGCTGCGGATCGCGAACGACCACTCCGAGAAGTGGCTCTTGCCCGGGATCGTCACGAGCGGAGTGATCAGGTTCGTGACAAAGGCGTCGATCACCTTCGTGAAGGCGGCTCCGATAACCACTGCCACCGCCAAATCGACGACGTGGCCTTTCGTAACGAACGCCTTGAATTCTCTTAACACCGTCGCGCTTCCTTTACCTCGTGGGAGGCCGGTAGCTTCGCGCTGTGCCAAGGCGAAGCGGCGGCCTTCCGAGCGGTCGGGTCACCTTCATGTTCAGCGACATCGAAGGTTCGACCCGGCTGTTCCATAACCTCGGCGACGAATACACGGTCGTGTTGAACCGACACCAGGTCGTGGTCCGTAAAGCCCTGGCCCGCTACGGCGGTCACGAAGTCAAGACCGAGGGCGACAGCTTTTTCGTGGCGTTCTGGGACGCGCCGTCGGCCGTCGCGGCGTGCGTGGACATCCAGCGCGGCCTCGCGGCGCAGCGCTGGCCCCACGACGGCGAGGTGCGTGTCCGCATCGGCCTGCATACCGGGACCGCCGAACCGGCCGGCGACGATTACATCGCGCTGGCCGTGCATCGCGCCGCGCGCGTGTCCGCCGTCGGTCACGGCGGTCAGATCTTGTTGTCGGCCGCGGCCGTCGAAGCGGCGGGCGACGACCTGCCCGCTGACTGTTCGCTGCGTTCCCTCGGCCGGTTTCACCTCAAGGACTTCGACGAGCCCGAACCACTCGTGCAGGTAACCGGTCCTGGTCTCGAGTCGAGCCACCCGGCGCTAAAAGCGATGCCCGCAGCCCGCCACAACATCCGGGTGCCGCCCACTCGTTTCGTGGGCCGGCGGCGCGAGCGCCTGAAGCTCATGAAGCTGCTCGCCGATCGCCCGATCGTGACGGTGGTCGCGCAGGGCGGTATGGGCAAGTCGCGTCTGGCCACCGAGGTCGCTCTTTCGTTCGCCGACGAACTGAACGACGGTGCCACCTTCGTCGAACTCGGCGGGGTCTCCGATGACGGCCTGGTCGTGTCCACCATCCTTGAAACCCTCGGCACCCGGGGCATCCAGGGCCAAGCCGGCCTCGCTGCGCTGTCCGCAGCAGTGCAGGGCCGAGTAGGACTGATCGTGTTGGACGAAGCCGAACTGGTGTCGGCCGGTGTCGCGGCAGCCGCCGAAACGATTGCCGCCGCCGCGCCCAACAGTCGGGTATTGATTACCAGTCGGACACCGCTTGCCATCGAGGGCGAGGAGGTGGTGTCGCTCGATCCGCTGACCATCCCTGACAGTGACGACGATCCGTTGGCGGCGGCGTCCGACGCGGTAGCCATGCTGCTCGATCGCCTCGGCGTCGACGACGACAGCACCCCAGAGGCCGACGAGCTGCAGGTCGCGTCCGCCCTGTGCCGGCGGCTGGACGGCCTGCCACTAGCCATCGAACTGGCCGCAGCCCGGGTCCCCCAACTCGGCCTGCGCAACGTGCTTGCCGGCCTGGGCGACGAACGGGCCCATGAGTCTGCGGTGCAAGACGCCATTCGCTGGAGCTACGGCTTGCTCGGCGCGAGCGCGCAGCGGATATTCCGGAGGTTGCGATGGCTGGTGGCGCCGGCGGACCTGGAGATGATCACCGCCGTGGTGTGCGGTCCTGAGATCGAGGTGATCGATCCGTCCGACGTGGCGGACCTCATGACCGTGCTCAACGACCGATCGTTGATCCGATCTCGGCGCGGCGACGACGGCGTGATCCGTTACCGCATGTTGGAGACGGTTCGCGAAGTCGCGGACACGGAGTTAGTTGCCATCGGTGAGTCCGCGCAGGTCGACCGGAGCTTTGTGCAATGGGCCGCCAGCTCAGTGTGGACCGCCAACATCGCCCGCAACCAAAGCGGTCGCGCCGCCGACGACTATTCGGGCGACGAACTGCTGCTGTTTCTCGCCGCGATCGATGCAGGCAGGCGCGTCGATGACCCGGAGACGGCCAACATCCTGTTGGAGATCACCCCGACGCTCACTTCACGGGGTAGCTGGACCGTGCTCAGTGAGAGGTCCGATGCGCTCGGCGCTATGCCCGGCCTGTCGGCGAAAACCAAAGCCGCCCTCAACGTCACGCGGTCCCGGGCCGCGTTCGCCTCCGGCGACACGGCGCGTGGCCTCGAGCACGTTGCCGCGGCCGAGGCGCTGTTTCCAGAGCTCAACGACTACGAGGTCGCCCTCGTGGAAGGCGAGGTGGCGAACGACCTGTTACGCATCGACCCGTTCAAAGCGAGCAAGTTTGCCGAACACGCGTGGCCGATACTCGAGCGGGCGAACCTGAACGCGCAGGTCGGCGCACTGCACGCCGTGGGCGCAACCCGCATGATGTTCGGCAATCTCGAGGGCGGCCGTGAGGCGATGCTGCGGTGCCTGGCGTTGGCCGACGAGGCCGGCGATCGGCAATCCATGGCGAACGCGACCGCGGCCCTAGGCAACGCCGCGTTCTCCCAGGGCGACTTCGCCGAGGCGGCCAAGATGCTCGACGACGCAGTCTTGACCTTTCGTGAACTCGACGCCCCGATCCAGTTAGGGGCCACGCTCGGGATGGCCGGTCACGCCTACGTGCTACTCGGCGACTACGACCAGGGTATCGCGATGCTGAGCGAATCACTGGCGCTGCGCGAGCGCTTCAACGACGTTGTCGGCGCGCTCTACTGCAAACTCAACCTGGCCGACAGCTACGACCGCGCCGGGCGAACCGACGAGGCGCGCCGCGGGTTCGCAGACACGTTCGCCTCGTGCGAACGCGTCGGGGTGGTGCCGCTGCAGAACGCGGCCGCGCACGGCATCGCGGTAACCGCTGCTGATGCCGACGCGCCGGGCGCGCTCACGCTGCTTGCCGCAGCGGTAGGCCGGTCGATCGGTACGACGGGGATCGACGAGCCGGTCACCAACGCCGCGCTCGAACGGTTTCGCGCTCTCGTGCCCGATGCCGACGCCGCCGAGGAGGCGGGCCGGGCCCTGAGCGACGTCGAGTTCCTAACGCTCGCGGGCGAGGTCGCGGCGGTGGCCGACTAGGTGCGCTGAATCACCAACACCATCGGAGAACACCACCACCATCGCGCCGGGCGGCATCGGGTAGCGCGTGGCGTAAGGCGGATCGATCGCTAGACCGGGCGCAGCACCGAAGACGCCTGTGCGGCCACGTGGCTTGTCACCACGAAGGGCCAGTGCGGAATGAGTTGGTCGAAGCGGTCGCCGTCGACCGACGTCACAAAGTGGCCCGGCCCGTATTCGGTAAGGCGATATCGGCCCAAACGGTCTTGCCGCCCTCGGGATGCTCGTCGACTCCCCAGCTCCGGGCCAACTCACTGACGATGCGCAGGCCTCGTCCGTACGCCTCCTCGGGGCGCGGGCGGCGAAGCGTTGGCGCGCCCTCGCCCCGGTCCCGCACCTCGATACGCACGTGCGACGTGGTTTCCTCGACGCAGATCGTGAAGGCGGAGTTGGCGTGGGTCACCGCGTTCGCGGCCAGTTCCGACGCGATCAGCACCGCGTCTTCGACCGCGCTCTTCGGCGTGTTCGCCAACTTCTCGGTTATGAAGGCGCGAGCGGCGCGAACCGACGAAGCAGAGCCCGCGAAATGGTGCTCTGCCTTCACCGGTGAACGCGCCTACCCATCAACCATCAAGGTAGCCACCTGTGGCCGCCATCGATATGCTCCGGCTCAATGTGGTCCGAGGAAGAAATCGACTTCTCGGTAGAAATCGCGGGTAACGGCGTCGTCGGAGTGCATGGCGACATCGACTTGGCCAGCGCCCCGCGGTTCGAAGAAGCTCTACGCCACGCGGTGCACGAGCACGGCGGCGACCTCACGATCGACTTCACCGACGTGGGCTTCATGGACAGCTCGGGCATGAATGTGTTGGTGCGCATCTACAAGGCGATCGATGGCGACGGCCGGTCGCTCAACTTGGTCCATCTGTCGTCTCCGGTTCGGCGCGCCCTCGAGGTCGGCGGCGTCGCCGGTTTCGCCACGCTCGGATAGGCACGTGCCCCACCGCCTGGCCTTGGTACGAGCTGTGGCCGCGAACATCGGCCGCGCGTCTACCGTCGACGACGTCGCCGACGCCACACTCAAGTCGGCGGCGGAATACCTCGACGCGGTCACGTCCAGCGTTTGGCTCGTAACCGACGACGGCGCGTGCCTCGAAATGCGTTACGAGACGAACGCCCATCCCGACGCCATGGCCCGCTTCGCTCGGGTGCCGATGGACGCGGAGCTCCCCGGGCCTCACGTCATCGCTTCGGGCGAGGCGTGCTTCCTCGAATCGCGAGCCGCCCGGGACGCGCGCTGGCCTTTGATCGCGGGCACGCCAACCGACAGTGAGGCAATGGTGGTGCTGCCGCTCGAGACCGGCGGCCGGCGCCTCGGCGTGGTGTCCTTCGGTTTTCCCGAGGCGCGATCCTTCGACGACGAAGATCGCGTCGCGCTGCTGGTCGTGGCCGACCAATGCGCCATCGGCATCGACCGCGCTCGGCTGTACGAACAAGAACGGACGCGCACTGCGGCCCAACGGCTGCTCGCCACGATTTCAGGCGTCGACCCGTCGATGGACTGGATGGCGCTGGCCCGCCATGCCGTGACGGTGTGCGCGGTCGGGGATGTGGACACGTGTGGCCTCTACGTACGCGAGGGCCACCTCGTTCGCCGCGTTGCGCTTGCGAGCCAGACGTATCCCGAACTGGGCGATGAGCTAGTCGACCACTACCCGACGCCACTGGGGTCGAGGGCCGGCAACGCCACTGCCATCCGGACCGGCGAACCGACGCCGGTGCCGGGGAGGCGACGGAACGCAACCCTCACAGCGTCGCCGGCGCCGGGCTACGTGCGCCTTATGAGCGAAACCGAGAATGGCCCCGGATGGGCGTTCCCCCTCCGCGAGCGCGGCGTTACCTTCGGATCGATGCTTTTCTTACCGCGAGCCGAAAAGCGCTTCGACGACGACGCCGTCGCGGTGATGGAAGCGGCGGCTGAGCGCACGGCAAACTTGCTGATCTCGGCGTCGGCCTTCGCCGAGCAGCGGGCAGCCATCGAGGCCTTGCACGACGTGGTCCTGCCCGGCGACCTCAGCCGGATTAACGGGTTCGAGCTCGCGGCCCGATACGTGCCGCTGGGCTCAGCGGGGTCCATCGGCGGGGACTGGTGGGATGCGTTGGCGTTGCCCGATGGCCGGCTTGCCATCGCCGTGGGTGACGTCGCCGGACACGGCGTCCCGTCCGCCGCGATCATGGGCCAAGTGCGAAACGCACTGCGAATGGCGTTGGTCTCGCGCCGAGAGCCGGCCGAAGCGCTCGGCGAAGTCAGCCGGTATCTCGACTGGATCGAACCGAACGCGCACTGCACTGCGATCGCAGCTACCGCCGACGCCGCGAACGGGCGGGTCACTTGGACCAGCGCCGGGCACCCGCCTCCGCTCGTGATCGCTCCGGGCACCGCGCCGGTGTTCCTCGCTGCGACACCGGCCCCGGCGCTCGGCGTTGTCGGCAGCGGTACCTCGCCCTACTCCGAACAAGTCGTGGACCTATCGACGGGTTCGATTCTGGTGCTCTACACCGATGGCCTCGTCGAAGGTCGCAACCGCCACATCGACGACGGCCTGGGCCAACTCGCCGATGTCGCCGCAGCCATTCCCGGAACTGAGACGCTCGAGTCGATCGCCGACCGCATCCTGGCCGCACTCGTAGATCGCCCCGACGACGACGTGTGCCTGCTGGTGATGCGTCGACCCTAAGGGTCGCGCAATCCGCATCGACGGCGAGCCTACGAGTTGGCCGTCGGCTCCAACCGGGCTGCGCCCAGATCGGCGCGATCAGCCGCGGCGTGGCCGGTGAGCCAGCCCCCACGGTGGCTCAACGTCGGCCGTTTCGTGCGCAACGACGGCCAGGTGTCGTCCATGAAGCTTTCGACTGCTTCGACGCGTTGGGCCATCACCGGGACGAGGGCCGTGCCGTACGCACTCGCGGCCTCGACCGTGCTCGCCCGCCTCGCCTCTTCGAGCCGCGTACCGATACGCGATCCGTAGGCGACGAAGAACGCGTGACGAAACGCTCGCAGTCGACCGTCGGTTATGCGTGCCGCGGCGAGGTGCATCTCGCGGGTGGCCTGCACCAGCAAGGACGCGAACAGCACCTCTGTGACGGCGACGTCTGAAGCGAAGCCGACCAACGTGACGTCCTCGCGACCCGTGACAACCCGCACGTCGTTCGCTCCTGCAACCGCGGCCAACAGCGACACCTTGGCGCTCTTGTACGGATCGGGAATGGCGACGGCGCGCAGCGTCGGCTTTTCATCGCGATGGCGCGGACCGGCCGCGGCCATCGCGTCGTCGATGGCATGACGCGTCATCAGTTCTTGCGCCTTGGCGATGAACGCGGCGGCTTCTTCGGCGAAGGGCGTTGACTCGGCCTTGGCCAGCAGCGCCTGGACCTTGGCCAACATCTTCTGATTATCGGGGGGCAAGGGCATTCCTCGAAATTATCGACAGGGTGTTACGAGCAACCCCCGCCGACGTGGACGACCGAGCCGGAGCCGGCTAAGCCGAGCGCGCTAAGGCCGCCCACCGGTGTCTCGATCGCGTAACGGAACGGATCTTTGGAGGCGTAGGTCGGGCAGTCGTTGCCGTCGGGGCAGGCGTCCATCGTCGTCTGATCAACGAGCCTGCCCCGAGCGTCGAACCAACCAATAGACAAGTCGATGGGAACGAAGTGGTTAGTGAACGCGGTGGCGACGTCGGCTCCGAACGCGAACACCATCGCGTCGTAGCCACCAAGGTCGCTTCGCTGCTGCATGCCCTGCTGCTGCGCTTGGTCGGTCGCGGCCAGCAGCGCGCAATACAAGTCGTCGCCGTCGCCCACCCGGAAGCGCACCGACCTGAACGGTGGGATGGGCGACCGTTCCATTTCGAGCGCGGGCAGTTCGCGGTTGTCGGTGAGCGATCGGTAGATCACGACGCCGGTGCCGATCAGCACCGGTAACAGCAAGGCGATCGCAATCGCGATTGCGATAATCCGCAAATGCAGCCGAGGCCGCGGCGGCTCGTCGTCGTAATCCAAGTCGATTTGGCTAACCCGCGGTGCGACGAACCACGAGCGACAGCACTCCGACAGCCGTGCCGCTCACAACCGGATCGAGCGGGCGGTTTGCGCCCTGGACGAACCAGGCGAGCATGCCGAGCGCGAACAGCGTCCAGGTGAGGACCCACAGGACGCGGTGCGCGTCGTGCGAGATCGGCGCGTCGGAGGGGTATTCGCTGTCTTTCACGCCGACATGCTGGCATGCCCGGAGCCGCCGTACAGCCCGAGCTCTTCGGCCGCGTCGCCCGGGAGCCGATATCCCTCGTTCGGACCGGGGAAGGTGCGGGCCCGAACGTCGGCCGCGTAGCGGGCCACGGCCTCAACGCCGTCGGACTTCATCTCCGCGTAGCGGCGCACGAACCGAGGGGTAACCCTGTCCTCAAGTCCGAGCAGGTCGTGCATCACGAGCACCTGGCCGTCGCAGGTGGAGCCGGCGCCGATGCCGATCGTCGGGACGGGTACGGCCTCGGTAACGAGGGTGGCCACGTCGTCGGGCACGCATTCGAGCACGATCGCGAAGACGCCCGCCTCGACCAGTGCCCGGGCGTCTGCGATAAGGAGGCGAGCGGCCTCCGCGGTGCGTCCTTGCACCTTGAATCCGCCCAGCGCGTGCACCGACTGCGGCGTAAGGCCGAGGTGGCCCATTACTGGGATCTCGGCGTCGACGATCGCTCCGATCACCGGCACGCGCTTGGCTCCGCCCTCGAGCTTGACGCTCTTGGCGCCGGCCCGGATCAGCTTGGCCGCGTTGCCCACGGCGTCGTTCGCACCCTGGTGATAGCTCATCCACGGCAGATCGCCAACCACGAGCGCTCGAGGATGGGTACGCGCCACTGCGGCCGTGTGGTGCGCCATGTCTTCGATGGTCACTTGGAGCGTGTCGTCGTAGCCGAGCACGACCATGGCGACCGAGTCGCCTACGAGGATCAGGTCGACCCCGGCGTCGTCGGCGATGCGGGCGGTGGGCGCGTCGTAGGCGGTGACCATCACCAGAGGTGTTTGGCCCTTCGCGGCGCGCACGTCAGGAACGGTGACTGGCTTCAAACCAGACATGTCTTGCCTCCTTCAACCTCGTCTCGCGCCGGGTGGCTGCAAGCGAGTACGAGCAGTGTACGCCTGCTTCGCCTGCGTCGCCGGCAGGCTTCGATGGCTCGCTTACGCTCGCGGGCGTGCCCGATGCGCCCGCGTGCGAGAACTGCGCCCGAACCGAGACGGACCAGGCCGATTTGGTTCCGGTCCACCGCATTTACCTGCAGATCGACGAGTGGGGCGACCAAGAACCAAAGGCGACCGTGGTCGACGACGTAGAGCGTTGGTGCCCGTCGTGCCGGTCGATCTACCCGCACGAACTCGTCGGGCCCTAGGGCGACTGCGAGGGCGGGTCGGACTCCTGTACACCCGACGTAGTGGTCGGGCTCTGGGATATCGACGTAGTTGCCGTGTTGGGCGGCGCGCTGGTAGTGGGCGAGTGACGCCGGGTCGTGACCCTGGGCCCGGTCGGCGCGTCGGTGTCACCGGCAACCGACGTCGGGGTCGCAACCGACGGCCGATAGTTCGAACGCGCCACGCCGAGCACCTTGCCCGGGAACTTCGTGACGGTCGGGAACGCGTCGAGCGTCTGGCCCTTCGTGACCGCCGTCATGAAGCGCTTCCAAATGTCGGCGGGCACTGTGGCTCCGGTGACGGGCCGGCCGCCGCGGAACTTGGCCAGGGTGCGCGAGTTGCCTTCCGGGTACCCCATCCACACCGCGGCCGTGAGCTTGGTGGTGGAGCCGACGAACCAGGCGTCGCCGTAGTCCTGGGTGGTTCCGGTTTTACCGATCAGCGCGTCGGGCCCCGCGTTTTTCAGCCGGGCGCCGATGCCGGTCCCCCGTTCGACCACCTGCGTCAATGCAGTGTTGACCGTGTCCGCTTGCTCGCGAGACAGCACCCGCTTGTGCGACGGGTCCGATCGATACAGAACCGCGCCGTCGGCGGTCTCGATCTTGCTGATGAACTGGGGGTCGATACGTTCGCCGCGGCGGGCCAGGGTGGAATACGCCGACGCGATGTCGAGCGGCGACACCTCTACGGTGCCAAGCACAAGCGACGCGACTGCGCTCAGCGGCGCGGTGACCCCGAGGTCCTTCGCAGTCTTGGCGAGGCTGTCAGCGCCAACCGCTGCTTCAGCCTGGGCGTAGACCGTGTTGATCGAGCTGCGGGTCGCTTCGATCAGGTTGACGCTGCTACCGAAGGCCACGTCGTCGTAGTTGTGGACGGACCAGTCCTTGCCCGCGTCGGCCTTGGGCAACACGATCTTGGCCGGCGCCGGGAACGCAGACTCGAGGGAATAGCCGGACTTCACGATGCCAGCGAGCAGGAACGGCTTGAACGTCGACCCGGGCTGTCGGCCCCTGCCTCCGCCTTCACGGCCGACGGCGAGGTTCACGTTCGACGTGGCGAAGTCGCGCCCGCCGACCATGGCCCGGACCCGGCCCTCGTCGTCGATCGCCACCAGCGCTCCCGATGGATCGTTGGCCTTGCTGAGCAAGCCGTACACCGCGTTGTACGCGGCGCGCTGGGCGCCGACGTCGATGTTGGTGGTGACTCGCAACCCACCGCCCAGCGCGACCTTCCCGCCATAGTCGCGGACCAGGATGCGCCGGACGTAATCCACGACGTACTCGGTCCCGGCTTCTGCCGCGACCACCCGCGGCGCCGCGTTGCGTTTCGTCACGACGTACGTCGCGATCGGCTGCGATTCGACTTCAGCGAGATCGGCTCTCGTTATGTCGCGGGTATCGACCATCGACGACAGGGTGCGGCGGCGGCGCATCTCTGCGGTGCGCGGATCACGGGCGACGTCGGCAGACTCCGGCGACCGGATCAACCCTGCGAGATATGCCGCCTCCCGCAGACCGAGCTGACTGACGTCTCGACCAAACCAGGCTTGGGCTGCCGCCTGCACGCCGTACGCCCCGCGGCCGAAGTAGACCGTGTTCAGGTAACGCTCGAGCAGTTCGTTCTTGGTCAACTCACGCTCGATCTTCACCGCCAGCACCGCTTCTTTCAGCTTGCGCCAAACGGTGCGCTCGCGGCCCACGTAGGTGTTCTTTACGTATTGCTGCGTGATCGTCGAGCCGCCTTGAAGGCGACCGCCACGCAGATCGTTCGCGAGCGCTCGGCCCACGCCGATCGGGTCGACGCCGCCGTGTTCGAAGTAGTTGCGGTCTTCCGTGGCGAGCACGGCACGAACCACGACCTTGGGCACCGCCTTGAGCGGCACCGACACGCGGTTCTCGGCGCCGGCCAGCGTGGCCAGACGACTGCCGTCGGTCGAAAACAGGAACGTGGTTTGTGCCGGCGGTGCCGTGTCGGGCAACGGCACCCGTGACAAGACGAACAACACGCCGGCCGCGGCGGTGAAGCTCAACAGGCCGACGAGGAAGAGCATCCGGCGGTAACGCCAGAGCCAACTGCGCCTTCTTTTGCGCGATGCGGGGCGGCGTTTGGCTGGTTGCTGGCGCCCGGGCATGGGGGCATGACGCTAAGGGATTTCCAGGCGAATGACCTATCGGGCCGGGGCGGGCGCTTGCCTCGACCGAACCACCTCAATCAGACATACCACCGCGAATACCCCTAGCGCCGCGGCGAGGCCCCGGGCCGCGGTTTCACTGGCCGGAGGCAGTGGGCCCAACCAGCCCAGCCGGTCGGGCGCTAGCGCGAGCGCGGCGGCCGCGACGACGCCGAGGTACGAGGTCAGGC
>JACCXE010000297.1 GCA_013697265.1 Actinomycetota bacterium
TCACCGTAGAGATGCCGAACGGTCATGCGGCGTGCGTTCGACGCCAATCGATCGACCGCCGCGACCTGCACGCCGTCGAGCCGGGCTTGAATCGCGGCTCGCACGAACTGCGAGACGGTTTCGCCCTGGGCGCTCGCCGCAGTCTCCAGGCGGTCGACCAACTCGACCGGCAATCGGACTGACACCACTTCGGATCCGGATGGTCGAACTGCAATCGGGTCAGGTTCTTCTGCCCACTCGCCCGCCTCGTGGCGATGGGCAAAGACTTCGTCGGCCATTTCTTCTTCTGTTTTCATAGAATTGTTCTCGCTCATGACAGCGCCCTCACTCACTGTTACTTGTATCGGTTGTACCACGCCTTTTCCTCATCATCCGAAGGCCACCCGTTGAACGCGCGCCAAACCCCCGGCGAGTTCGTGACCTCCACGATGCAGATCGTCCATATCTGACCGCCATCGTCACGTCCAATCATCAGGTGAGTCGCCGCGCGGCCCTTGAGATTCCTGCGAAGACGCGGCGCGCCCAGCGCGACCTGCCGAACCAACTTTCGACTCAGGCCGCGCCTTCCGAGATACGCGATATTGCCGTCGTCCCACTGCCATTCGAGAATGACGCGCTCGGCCACATGGACGAGTGTACACTCGCGTATACGTTGTCTACACTAAGGAGATCTCCAAATGCCCGAAGTTGAAAACCTGATGCTGGCGAACCACGCCGAAGCCCATGACGGCCTCCTCTATTTGATGGGGGCAGGGTGGAACGACCTTCGTCAGATGGTGGTGCCCGGCCAACCCGCTCCTCCGTTTCACATCGGAATCGGATTGAGCATTCTGGTTGGCTGGAATGAGACGAATCGACGGCACCACGTAGTGCTCTATGTCGAGCCAGAGGATGGCGGCGATCCCCTTGTCCAAGTTGAAGCAGACCTTGAAGTCGGTCGCCCGGCCGGAGCCATTGAGGGCAGTGACCAGCGGACTGTCCTCGCGCTGAACGGGATCGTCACGTTCCCGACGCCGGGCGGATACCGCCTTGTCGCTCAGCTTGGCGAGGACACTAGGGCTGTCAGTTTCCGCGTTCACCAGGACACGCCGCCGGGAGTGATGCGCCAGTCGGCCTAGGCAATGGCCCGTCATCGAGCCGCGCCGACACGGACTCGATGGCGTCGAGAAATAGAACAAACGAGAGAATCGCTCTGAGTTAATCGGCCGCACCGCCCCTTATCTTGAGAATCGCCTACGTTGCGCGACATGACGAGTGCGACGCGCTACGAAAAGGTAACGGCGATCGACGGTGGGTCATTCGACGCCTTCTGCGCGGTGCCCGAAGGCGGTAGCGGCCCCGGGATCTTGTTGTTCCAAGAGATCTTCGGCATCAACGACAACATCCGCGACCTCTCATCCAGACTCGCCGGCGAGGGTTACGTCGTGCTCGCGCCCGACATGTTCTGGCGCATCGAGCCCCGATTCGAACGCAAGGACGAGTCTGGCATCGGCGAAGCGTTCGCCATTGTGCAGAAGTTCGACTTCGAGCAGGGCATCGCCGACATCCAGGCGGCTCATGCCCACCTGCTGGGCATGAGCGCGTGCACGGGCAAGATCGGCGCCGTGGGGTTTTGCCTGGGCGGAGGCTTGGCCTTCGCCGCCGCCGCGCTGAGCCGTGTCGACGGGCGGGGCATCGACGCGGCCGTGCCCTACTACGGCTCGCCGGTAAACGGTCTGCTCGAGCACGCCGACAAGGTCGAGTGCCCCGTGCTGTTCCACTACGGCGACGCAGACGCGTTCATTCCGATGAACCTCATCGAGGAGGTCGAGGCCGCGTTCGCCGACCGCGACGACGTCGAGGTCCTCCACTACCCCGCCGGGCACGCGTTCAGCAACAGCGACGCGCCGTCGATGTACAACGCCGACGCGGCGGCGCAGGCCTGGGAACGCACGGTTGCGTTCTTCGACCGCACCCTCAAGTAGTCGGGGGAACATCCCATCGATCCAACACGTTGTTCACCCCGTAGTAACTGCAGGACTAACTCGGCAACGGAGGACTGATGGCGACGCGCAATG
The DNA here is from genome assembly GCA_013697265.1 of Actinomycetota bacterium. GTDB lineage: Bacteria > Actinomycetota > Acidimicrobiia > Acidimicrobiales > JACCXE01 > JACCXE01. Next base: position 2,058 of record JACCXE010000297.1, read on the forward strand.
GAGGACTCACCGGACTGTTTCGGAAGCTGGTCGGCGACGGACCGGATAACACCCGGCGCGCGGTCGAAAAGACCGATGCGCAATGGCGTGACGCGCTAACGCCCGATAAGTACCGGGTGCTGCGCGACGCAGGCACGGAACGGCCGTTCACGAACGAGGACGTCCACCCCGACGCCGACGGCATGTACCGCTGCGGGGGCTGCAATGCGGCGTTGTTCCGAGCCGACACGAAGTTCGATTCGGGTTCGGGCTGGCCCAGCTTCTACGAGGCCGAGGAGAACAACGTCGAGCTGCGGCGCGACTTCTCCATGGGCATGCCTCGCACGGAAGTGGTCTGCAAGGCGTGCGGCGGGCACCTGGGCCACGTCTTTAACGACGGCCCTCGTCCTACCGGCAAGCGCTACTGCATCAACGGCTGCGCTCTCGCGGGCGATTAGCGAGAATTCGGTCGCTCGGAACAATTGAAGTAGGACTGCCGTTGGGAAGGCCCTACCCTTATGGCCAACATGCGTGACTATCTCGAGGCAGTCCGCGAGCACGTTGTCGTGTTCGACGGCGCTACCGGCACCAATCTGCACGCCCGCAATCTGACCCTCGACGACTTCGGCGGCCCCCAGTTCGAAGGTTGCCCCGAGATCCTCAACGTCACCCGGCCCGACGTAATTCGAGACCTGCACGCCAGCTTCTTCGACGTGGGCTGCGACGTAGTCGAGACCAACAGCTTCGGAGGGTTCTCGACCGTGCTCACCGAGTACCAGATTCCCGAGCGGGCCTACGAGCTCTCCTTGGCGTCGGCCCGCATCGCCCGCGAAGTGGCCGACAGCTACGACGGCGGCCGCTTCGTCGCCGGGTCACTTGGACCGGGCACGAAGATGGCCACGCTGGGCTGGATCAGCTTCGCCGAGTTGCGCGACAGCTACGAGACCGCGGCAGCCGCGTTGCTCGAAGGCGGCGTCGACCTGTTCATCATCGAAACGGTGCAAGACCTGTTGCAGGCCAAGGCCGCGATGATCGCCTGTCGCCGGGCCATGAAGGCGGCGGGTCGCCAGGTGCCAATCCAGGTACAAGTCACCATCGAGACCACCGGCCGCATGCTGCTCGGCACCGAGATCGGTGCCGCGTTGGCCTCAATCGGTGCAATGCGTCCCGATGTCTTCGGTCTCAACTGCGCGACCGGGCCGAAGGAAATGCACGAACATCTCCGGCACCTGTCGCGGTACTCGCCGATCCCGATCAGTTGTGTGCCCAACGCCGGTTTGCCGTCGATCGTGGATGGCCACACGCACTACGACCTGACGCCAACGGACCTGGCCGACGCCCACGAGCGCAACGTCACCGAGCTCGGCATCGGCGTGGTCGGCGGTTGCTGCGGCACCACACCCGAGCATCTTCGTCAGGTGGTCGAGCGAGTGCGTCACCTCACGCCTGCGGCTCGCAGGCCGCAGGTCGAGCCGAGCGTGTCGTCGCTGTTCAGCCCGGTGCCGCTGCGCCAGGAGACCAGCTACCTCGTCATCGGCGAACGCACCAACGCCAACGGCTCCAAGGCGTTCCGCGATGCGCTACTCGACGGCGACTGGGACGTCTGCGAAGACATGGCACGCGAGCAGGTCAAGGAGGGCAGCCACGCGATCGACGTATGCGTCGACTACGTGG
>JACCXE010000303.1 GCA_013697265.1 Actinomycetota bacterium
AAGACCGGCACCACCCAGAACAACGTCGATGCGTGGTTCATCGGCGCCACGCCGGATTACGCCACCGGCGTGTGGGTCGGTCACGCCACGCCTAAGCCGATGAGCAACGTTCACGGCCGGGCGGTCACCGGCGGCGCGTTCCCGTCACTCGTGTTCAGCGACGTGATGAAGGCGTCGCACGAAGGGGTGCCCGTGCACCGGATTCCTACGGTCTCGCCGGACAAGCTTGGGCTGCACAAGGTGGGCAGTACGGCGGAGGCGCCCGTCGCGTCGACGTCGACGACGGAGACGACCGCGGTCGTCGAGCCCACAACAACCCAGCCCAACGTGCAAGTCACCACGACGACCGGCACGCCGCGCACCACGCGTCCGCCCCGGCCGACAACGACTACCACCACCGCGCCGCCCTCAGCTACTACTACGACGGTTGCGGCGCAGAAAAAGTCGTCCACCGCGACAACTACACCCGCGTAGTCGGGCGTTATCGAGCAGCGCGTACTTACAGGCGCACCGACTCTTCGATTTCGAGTTCGTGGGCTTCGAGGCCGCGAATCATCGCCTCCTGTGAGAATGACGCGATCAGGTCGCGCCCCGACGCGTAAATGCCGCCGCGCACAAACGACATTCCCGCGCCGGCGAACGTGCTGTCGTGTTCGTAGAGCAGCCAGTCAGTCCAGGTGACCGGCTCGTGGAACGCGATCGAAATCACGATTGGGGCGGTCGAAATCGACTTATGTGACTGCGCGGTGCCCACGCCGCGGTGGGCCCGCAGCGAGGTCGAGATCGCGAGATGTCCCGTGAAATGAGCGAGCAGCGCTTTGCGCACGTCGTCGCGGTCGGGGATGGCGTCGTAACGCAACCAGGCCCTCAGTGTCGGCGGACCGAACTCGTCCGGGTCGTTTTCGTCGACTACACCGTCGAGGCGCAGGGTGCGCCCGTCCATCGGCATGACGCGATCGATCGCCGCGTCGGGCGACGTCGACTCGGTAGGCGACGCGGCGTGCCGAATGAAGTCGGGCTGGGGCGCGTCGAGCACCACCTGCGTACGCACGCACACGCGCTCACCCTGGCGACACGTGACGTCGGCGAAGGCCATGAGGCGTCCGGCTTTGACGATGTGGACATCGAACTCGAGGTCGACGCCGGCTGCGATCGTGCGCAGGAACGTGGCTCGGGCCGAGCGCACCGATCGCCCCGGCGACGTCTTCGATGCCGCCACCATCGACTGGCTCAGCACCTGGCTGCCGTCGACGATGCCACGGTCGCCGGCGTCGCTCGTCGCGACGAACCGCCCGGTCGCAACTTCGTCGACGTCGAGCAGCGCCACGAACTCGCGCACCGACGACACGGCTACTCCGAGATGACGCGCTCGATCCAGGCGAGCACGTCGGCCTGAACCTCGTCGCGGTTGGTCTCGTTCAACAGTTCGTGGCGGGCCTCGGGGTAGTAGAGCGCGGTCACGTCGGTGAGGCCATGGTCGCGGTAACGCTGCTCAAGCAGCCGCACGGTCGACGCCTGCTGCGACACGGGGTCGAGTTCGCCGGCGATGAACAGCACGGGCAGGTCCTTTCGGAGTTGGGATTCGTTCGCCGGGTCCCACGCCTCTTGCAACGTTGCCATCAGGCCGCGGACGTAGCCCAGCGACATCGGATTGCCGTCTCCGCAGAAGGGGTCGGCGATGTACTTGTCCACCTCGGTCGGGTCGCGGCTGAGCCAGTCGAAGTCGGTGCGCGCCGGTGCGAAGGGTTCGTTGAACGTCGTAAACGCGGGCGCCGGCGTGTCTTCGCCTGCGTCCTTGGCGATCGCGTCGAGCAGCTCGATCGTGCCGCCCAGGTCGCCCATGTCTCCGGTCGACCCGGACAACACCACCCCGTCGATTTCGCCGCCGTAAAGCTGGATGTAGCGCTGGGCGAGCATCGAACCCATCGAGTGGGCGAACAGCACTACCGGCACACCCGGCACCGCAGCGCGGGCCAAAGCGTTCAGTTCGTGCTGATCTTCGACCACGCCCTTCCAACCGTTGGGCCCGGCGATGCCGACTCCGGTCGACTTGCCGGTGTTGCCGTGGCCGCGATGGTCCTGTGCGAACACGGCGAAGCCGTTCGTGGCGAGGACCGACGCGAAGCGGTCGTAGCGGGCGCCGTGTTCGGACGCGCCGTGGGCGATCAGCACGACGGCGCGCGGTTCTCCGTCGGGATTCCAGCGGTAGTAGGCGACGTCGACACCATCGGTGTCGGTAAAGGTGAGGGTTTCAGGCATCGGCGCCGAGGCTATGCGCTGGTAACAATGCGACGTGGCGTGGACCAAGCTCGTTGTAATGGGAGTCGCCGGTAGCGGCAAGTCGACCGTCGCGGCCGAGCTGGCCTCGCAGGCCGGCGCCGAGTTCCGCGACGGCGACGCGCAGCACCCCGCCGCGAACCTCGACAAGATGCGACGTGGCGTGCCGCTGACCGACGACGACCGCGCGCCGTGGCTCGAGGCGGTGGGCCGGTGGCTGGCCGACGGTGTAGGGCCACGGGTCACTTCGTGTTCGGCGCTTCGGGAGAGCTACCGCGACATTCTGCGGCGGGCCTGTCCCGGCGTCGTGTTTCTGTATCTCGAGGTCACTCCGGACACTGCCCGCGAACGGCTGGCCGCCCGCACGGATCACTTCATGCCGGCGTCGCTGTTAGCGAGCCAGTTCACCACGCTCGAGGAGCCCCTCAACGAGCCTGACGTCGTGCTCGTCGACG
>JACCXE010000318.1 GCA_013697265.1 Actinomycetota bacterium
GCACGGTCGACTTCGTGAACCTGATGCTCTACGGCGACAAAGAGGCGGTGGACAAAGCCGTCGCCAGCTTGCGCGACATGCACAAGCGCATCCGCGGCACCGACCCCGACGGCACCAGGTATTCGGCGCTCGAACCGTCGGCCTATGCGTGGGTGCACGCCACGTTGGCCGAGGCGATCGTGCGAGGCCATCAGGTGTTCGGCACCAAACTCTCCCGAACCGAACGAGAAGAGTTCTGGCAAGAGTGGCTCGACCTCGGCTATCGCCTGGGCGTGCGCCGCGGCGACCTGCCCGACACGTGGGACGAGTTCGTCACCTACCGCGACGAAATGATCGACAACGTGCTCGGCCCGAACGACGTCGCCGACGCCGTGAACACGAAGGCGGCGCGGGCCACCGGCGGCTCGCCGTTCCCGTGGCTGCCCGCGCCCGTGTGGGGCCTCGCCGGCCGGCCGCTCGGGCGCTACGGCGCGTTCCTTGCGCACGGCACGATGGGCCACAAGCTCCGCGAGAAGTTCGGCATCGAATGGTCGGCTCGTCAGCAGTTCCTGTTCGCACGCGTCGCGGCCAGCCATCGCGCCATCCGGCCCGTGATGCCCAACTCGATGCGCCACGCCGGACCGCTCGCACTGAAGCTGCGTTCCCGCGAAATCGCGGCTGGTCCGTTCAGCTAATGGACACAACGTTCCGCGGCCCCTACGCCGAGGGCCCACCGTCGGGCGCGCTGGCGATCAACGCGCCCGACGTCACCAAGGCCGGCCCGCAAGACCTGCTGCGCATGTTCATCGTGCAGCTCACGATTTCGTTGTGCGTGCTGCGAGCCGTCGCGGCCTGGGCGGTCCGGCGCTGGGTGACCCGGCGACGCGGCATCAGCCTGGCCCGCGCCGCGAGCGACGGGCTGGTCGACGCGTTCGAGCGGCTCGGCCCAACGTTCGTGAAGGCGGGCCAACTGATCACGTCGTCGCCCGGCGTGTTTCCCGAGCCACTGGCCGACGCGTGCAAGCGCTGCCTCAACGAGGTGCCACCGTTCCCATCGGCGGAAGTGCGCAAGGTGATCGAAGAAGACCTCGGCGCGCCGATCGATCAGATCTTCGCCAAGTTCGACGACGTGCCGCTCGCCTCCGCGTCGATCGCGCAGGTACACGCGTGCGTGTTGCTGGATGGAACCGAGGCGGTGCTCAAGGTACAGCGCCCCGGCGTGCGCGCCACGATGAACAGCGATCTCAAGAACCTCTACAAGATCGCCAAGCTCGTGGGCCGGTCGAAGCGGGCCGATCGGTTGCAGCCCACCAAGCTCATCGAGGACATGCACCTCACCGCGAACCAGGAGGTGAACTGCGCGCTCGAGGCGCATCGCCAGTCCCAGTACCGCAGCCACATCGGCGCCTTCGACGATAACCCCGACGTCACCGCGCCCGAAGTGTTCTGGAACTACTGCGGGCCTCGCGTGATCTGCATGGAGCGCATGTACGGCGTGACCATCGACTCGTTCGAAGCACTCGACGAGCGCAAGGTCGACGGTGAGACCCTGCTGCGCAAGGGAATGAAGGTGGCGTTCGAAGCCATGCTGATCCATGGCCCGTTCCACGGTGACGTGCACGCCGGCAATATCTGGGTGCTCGACGACGGCCGGGCCGCATTCCTCGACTTCGGTCTGATGGGCGTGTTGCCGCCACAGTGGCAAAAGTTGATGACCGATTTGTTGCGCACTGTGCAGATCGACGACAACTGGGCCCGCGTGGTGCGCAACTACAAAGACGTCGGCGTGTTGCCCGAAGACATCGGCACCGACGAGGAAGTGGGTATGCGGTTGCAGATGGTGATGACGCCCATGTTCGAGGTGGCGGCGGGCGACGTCGACCTAGCCGACGTGATGAAGCAGCAAATTGATTTGGCCGAGTCGATGGGGGCCAAGGCGCCGCAAGAGCTGATGCTCGTTGCCAAACAGGTCTTCTACTTCGAGCGCTATGTAAAGGGCCTGGCTCCGAACTACGTGATGATCAAAGACCTCTTCCTCACGAAGAACATCATCCCCGAGTCCAAAGCGGTCGCGAAGGCCAAGGGCATCGCCTTCCCGTCATAACGTTGGGTCCATGGCCAATCAGCCGCTCGTTGTAGAGAACCCCGCCACCGGCGCACCGATCGGCGAGGTCGCCACGTACATCCCCGACGAAATTCCGGGCCTCGTGGCCAAGGCCGACGCCGCGCAGAAGAAGTGGGCCAGGACGCCACCGCGGGAACGGGCCGAAGTGTTGCGGGCGTGCTGGGCCGCAATGATCGCCAAGCAAGACGACATCGCTGCGATCATCACCGCGGAGAACGGCAAGCCACTGCGCGACGCGCTGGGCGAGGTGACCTACGCGGCTGAGTTCTTTCGCTGGAACAGCGAAGAGGCGGTGCGCCTCGACGGCGACGTCGGCGACCTGCCCAACGGAAACGGCCGCAAGATCGTGCTGCGCCAGCCGATCGGCACCGTTTTGGCCATCACGCCGTGGAACTTTCCGGCCGCGATGCTCACCCGCAAACTGGCGCCTGCGCTCGCAGCTGGCTGCGCGGTTGTGGCCAAGCCGGCGTCGCCCACACCGATGACGGCCGTCGCGCTCGCCGACATTTTCCGCGGGGCCGGCCTGCCCGAGGGCCTCTTTCACGTAATTCCCACGCTCGACACGGCCGGGGTGGTGAACGCCGCGCTCGCACAGCCGCCGGTCCGCAAGCTGTCGTTCACCGGTTCGACCGAGGTCGGGGCCAAGCTGCTGGAACAAGCCGCGGCTCGCGTGGTGAGTTGTGCGATGGAGTTGGGCGGCAATGCGCCGTTCATCGTGTTGGGCGACGCGGATGTCGACGACGCGGTCGAGGTGGCGATGATCGCCAAACTGCGCCACAACAGCGAGACGTGCACCGCCGCCAACCGCTTCTACGTGGCCGAGTCGCTGGTTGACGCCTTCACCGACGCGCTCGTCGCCCGCTTCGAAAAGCTCGTGGTCGGCGACGGCAGCGACCACGCCACCGATCACGGCCCGCTTATCAACCGGGGCGCGGTCGAGACCGTCAGCGGGTTCGTGCGCGACGCCATCGAGCACGGGGCGACCGAGGTCACTGGCGGCGCGGCCCTGGACCGGCCCGGCTCGTTTTTCGCGCCAACGGTGCTGACAAACGTGAGGCCCGACAACCCGATCTTGCGCGAGGAAATCTTCGGCCCCGTGGCTCCCATCGTCGCGGTGCCTGACGACGACGACGCAATTCTGGCGCTGGCCAACGACTGCGAAGTCGGCCTCGCCGGATACGTGTGCGGCGGCGAATTCGCGCGTGCCTTGTCGGTGTCGGAACGGCTTGAGGTCGGTATGGTCGGGCTCAACCGCGGGATCGTGTCCGACCCGGCCACCCCCTTCGGCGGTGTGAAGCAGAGCGGCATCGGCCGCGAAGGCGGCCACGACGGCGTACTCGCCTTCACCGAACCGAAGCTCATCGTCACTGCGTGGTGACGGCGGAAGTTCTCACCGCCGACGAGGCCGAGCGGCGCCAAGGACAACTGGCGGGCGCGCTTGCCCGGCGCGGGGTTTTGCGGCGTATCGCGGTGCTCACTTCGGACGGGGCGCTGACCGCTGATCGGCTGTGTCTGATCGCCGCCGCGTTGCGTATCGGCGTGGCGCCTGTCGTGTTGCACGCGGCGCTCACACCCAGCGAGCGGTACGCGTTGCTGGCCAACGCCGAGGCCGACCTCGTGGTCGACGATCGTGTGCTCGCCGAATTGGTCGCCGACCACGGGCGGTCAGGCGAGCTCGCCCCCGCCCCGTTGTGTCGGCCCATGCTCTACACGTCGGGCACGACCGGCGAACCCAAGGCCGTGTGGTCGGGCCTGTTAAACGAAGCCGACGCGACCGCGCTCGTGTCAGAGGAGCAGGCGCTGTGGGGATTCAATGCGCAAGACCGTCACCTTGTATGCGGCAACGCGCACCACTCGGCCCCGCTGCGCTTCTCCCTCGGCACACTGCTGGCCGGCGGGTCCGTGGTGCTGCCGGGCAAGTTCGACGCCGGCACCCAGCTGGCCGCGGTCAAGGAGTGCGCTCCGACGTCGAGCTTCATGGCGCCGGCCCACCTGCACCGACTTCTCGACCTCGCGTCCGATGACCCCAACGCCTTCGCATCGTTTCGTCTGATCGCTCACGCCGGCGCGCCGACCAGCGAGGCTGTGAAGCGACGCGCGATCGGAGCGTTCCCGGGCGGCAGCGTGTGGGAGTTCTACGGCGCAACCGAAGGGCAGTTCACCGCGTGCTCGCCCGAAGAGTGGCTCGAGCGCCCGGGCACCCTCGGGCGGGCGCGGCCCGGCCGCACCATGACCGCCGACGAAGACGGCACGCTGTGGTGCGCTCCGCCTACCCACGGCCGCTTTGTCTACTGGAACGATCAGGCAAAAACCGCGGCGGCCTGGCGAGGCGACGCGTTCACCGTGTTCGACCTCGGCCGTATCGACGCCGACGGCTACGTCTATCTCGACGGCCGCCGCGACGACCTCATCCTTTCCGGCGGCGTGAACGTGTATCCAGCCGAGATCGAACGGGTGCTGCTCGAAACCGCGGGCGTCACCGACGCCGCCGTCTTCCCCCGGCCCGACGAGAGCTGGGGCCAGCGCGTGTGTGCGGCCTACGTCGGTGAGGCAGGTTCCGACGCGGTCACCAAGGCTCTCCGAGCGGCGCTAGCCGGATACAAGCAACCCAAAGAGCTGCACTGCGTCGCCGAGATCCCCCGCAGCCCGAACGGCAAGGTCCGCCGGTCCGCGCTCGCGGGTGAACTCGGCCTCGATTGAGCACACGGTTACGTCCCTGGTGCGGTGGGTCCCGTGGGACCATGCCCGTCGTACTCGTATTCTGGGGAATGCTCTCGGTGTTCGTGGCGTTCGTTCTGGCCCAGGTCATGGGCGACACCTACGAATTAGACCTCGACGCGTTCTTGTCTGCGGCCGGCTAGCTCGGCGGAGCCAAACGGGTAACGCCTGACGCCTCGAAGGCGTCAGCGACCAGCGACGTGAGGTGACCCACCAGCGTCTGGCGCGGCATGGTGCGAGTCGACGCCCACCAGTCCACCGCCGCGAACACCGCGCCGGGCAGCGCGTGCCCCCACGTCTCGCCCATGGCCGGGTCTCGACCCACCGCGAAAAGCGAAGCCGAAAACGACGAGGCGAACATCGCACCCAACGCCGTGTTCATGGCCCCCGGATCAGGGCCGCTCGCCTCGAGGAAGAAGCGGAACAACTCAGGTTCCTTTTCCACAAAGGTGCAGAAAATGTTGATGCCCTTGGCGACGGCCTCGCGCAAAGGGACCGCCTCGTTGAACACCCCGCCGATCGAGGGCACCAATTCGGCTGCGTAACGCTCGACGAGGGCGGACGCGACGCCGGCTCTGTCGCCGA
>JACCXE010000353.1 GCA_013697265.1 Actinomycetota bacterium
CAGCGCAGTGCGCAACCCCCAGAACGCAGCGTGGCCATTGGCCTTGCTGATGCTCTTCGGGCTGCTTTTCGTCGGAACGCCTGTTCGGCGTCTCGGCACTCGCGGTCGGTAGTTCCGACAGAGAAAACGAATTGGGCGGGCCCTTCGGGGCCCGCTTTTTTCGTTACGGGATGCACGCGTCGATGCGGTTGGCTCGGGCGAACTTGCTGATGGCCATGAGTGGTTCGACGCCCTCGTCGTCCACCTGGTTATAAAGCTTGTCCTTGCCCGTGCGCAGCGCGTCGGCGTAGTGGCGACCCGCAAGGATGTAATCGTCGAAGTGCGAGAACCAGTCCGCAACCTGCTTCTCGTTCTGGGGACGAACCTCGAGCCCGCGCAGCTGGGCGACCACTGCTTCGAGTTTCGTCGCCACCCGGTCCACCTCACGAGCCGTCTCCTTCTCGAGATCGGCCTCGGTTTCGTCCTCACGGCGCACGGCGCGCAGCGACGGAATCGACTTCTCGCAGATCGTGATCGAGGCCCGTTCGAACTGCGGGTCCGTCATCGTGCGGGCCGGGCGGACGTCGCGGTTTTGCCACAGCACCAGGAGGATGAAGGCGGCCGTGATTCCGATGAGGATCTGGATGGACCGGCGGCGCTTCCAAAGGCCCCGGGCAAACCAGGTGATCCAGTCCCTCACCCGGGGGTTTGTAGCAGGGACAGTCTCTATTCAGCTAACTGACCCGGCTCCGGGCCGAATTACGATCATCAGATGCAAACCGGACCAGCGGCCTCGACGAAACCCGCCATGGGCCTGCTCGTGATCGCAGTCGTGCTCGCGCTGATCGGGGTGGCTGGGCTGGCCGCAGGTGCGGCCGACGACAACTCGAAGGACTCAAAATCGGCCGGCTCGGCCACCACCACGACAACGGAACTCTCGACGGACACGTCGTCACCGCTCGTCACAGCCTCGGTGCCGTCGACGGGTGTCACGACTACGACCCGCAAGACGACGGCGACAACCAAGGCGTCGACGGGCACCACCCAGGCACCCCTTGCGGCGTGCGCGTCTACGGCGGGGGCGGGCAACCCGGGCGGGCCCAAGGCGCCGGCGGTCGGCACTTACAGCTACGTGTCGTGCACGTCGGATGACAAGGTGAACGTGGTCGTGTCAGCCGGCAACAGCAACGGCGGCGTCACCCGGCGCGACATCGAAGCCCAAAGCCAGCTCGGCAACATCACCGCGCATGACGCGTTTGGCGGCAACGGCGCGGTGCAAGAGCGCGCCACGATCAAGGCGTTCGGCTTCACGCTCGACTGCGACTGGGCGCCCGACATCACCGAGTACCCAGCCAACCTGGCGGTGGGCACGTCGTGGTCGGCTGACAGCCAGTGCAACCTCGGAAACGGGGCGAAGATTCACGCCACCGGCACCAGCAAGATCACCGGTGTGGCGACCTTCACCGTGGGCGGCACCGCTGTCACGGTGTGGGTGATTGACGAAACTAAGAAGCTCGTGATCACCGCGCCGAACCGGCCACCGAGCAACTTCTCGTCAACCGGCACGAAGCTGTACGACCCGTCCCGCGGCATCACCGTGCACGAAAAGGCTGTGTCGGAAGCAAGCGGTGCCGTTACCCAACCGCCGACCACCACCGAAATCCGCATCACCAGTCTCACGCCCAAGGCCTAGTTGCGGAGGCCGATCGCGTCGGCCCACAGAGTGGCGAGTTCGCGCGCGGCGGTTGACGGGGCAGGTGGCCCCGCCTCGGGTGGGTCGAACACGTAGGTGACGAAACAGAATCGGTCGACCATCGCGGTGAGGGCGCGGGCGGTGATGTCGGGGTCGAGGTTGGACCGCACCGCACCGGCCTTCGCGGCGCGACCCAGTTCACGGGCGACGGCGTCGGTGAGCTGACGGCCGAGGCGGCGGCGCAGGTCTGCCAGCGCGGGCTCGACGTGCACCACCTCTTCCCATACCGCCGCCAGTGGGGCGACTTCGGCGTACGCGGCCACGAAGTTGGTGAGTAGGCGCTCGAGGCCGGCGACGCCATCCTGCGTCTTCCAGCCGACTTCGGCTTGGTTCATCCGCTTGGCCACGCGCCCCCGCACCAAGACGCTGATGAGATCGGCGCGGTCGCGGAAGTACTGGTACACCGTGCCGAGGCTGACGCCCGAGGCAGTCGCGACGTCGGCCATCGTGGTCGACGCGTAGCCGTTGGCGCCGAACGCGTCGGCAGCCGCTTTCAGGATCGTGGCGCGGGTCTGGCGGGCGCGGGGACCGAGCGGCAGCTCCTGGTGTCCGTCGCGGCGCAGACCTTCGTCGACGTACGCGTCCGTCATGCGCCGAGGAACACCGAGCGCAGCAGGTCCCGCCGGCCGGCGAGTTCCTTGCCCCGTCCTTCGAAGCGCACCTGACCCTTCTCCATGAACAGCACGCGCTCGGCGGTTTCCATGGCGAGCGTGGCGTGTTGTTCGACGACAAGGATCGTCAGGCCGGTGCTGTTCAGTTCCTTCAGCACGCCCATGAGTTGGCTGACGATCACCGGTGCGAGGCCAAGCGACAACTCGTCGACCATGAGCATCTTCGGGCGCAGCACGAGCGCACGCGCGATCGCGAGCATCTGCTGTTCTCCGCCTGACAGGGTGCCCGCCAACTGCTTGCGCCGGGCGCCCATCCACTCGAACAGGCTGTAGGCGTATGCGAGGCCCTCGTCGAACTGCGCCCGCTTGGTGCGGCTGCGCAACAGGTGGCCGCCCAGGCGCAGGTTCTCGTCCACCGACAGGTCGGGCAGCGCGCCCCGTCCTCCGGGCACATGGGCGAGGCCGGCCGCGGCGATGCGGTCGGGGGCCCAGCCGGTGATGTCTTCGCCGTCGAAGATCACCTGGCCGCCGGTGAGGCCCAACAGGTTCGACACGGCCCCCAAGAACCTGACGTTGATCTCAGGTTTACCAGAAGTCGCCGTCGTTAGTGTCATCGCCATGGCCACGACATCCGACGAATTTCGCCACAATCCGGGCGAAGAGCCACTGTGGAACGAGAGCTGGTACTTCGACGTCGTGGCCCCCGACGCCAGCTGGGGCATGTACGCCCGCCTCGGTCTTTACCCCAACATCGGCGCGGCGTGGTGGTGGGCGGTAGTGGTGCGACAACACGAGCCGCTGCTACTCGTGCGCGACCACACGCTGGCGCTACCGCGAGGCAAGTCATTCGAAGTGCGGGGCGAGGGACTGTGGGCCGACCTCACGTGTCACGAACCCATGCAGCGCTGGCAGGTCAACTTCGAAGGCATCGCGGTGTCCCTCGACGACCCGACTGAGGCGTACCGCACCGAGCACGGCGACCGCGTGCCGATCGAGTTCGAATTCGAGTGGGAGTCGGTGGCGCCCGCCTTCG
>JACCXE010000356.1 GCA_013697265.1 Actinomycetota bacterium
CGTCGGCTGCGTCGGCTGCGTCGGCTGCGTCGTCGTCGGCGGGGATGTGGATGCCAACGCGTTCGACTGTGTGGGCCGCCGCGTCCTGCACCGGATCTGGCAGGATGCCGGTCGCTGCCGCGGCGGCTCCGCCGGTGAGGGCGACCGCCCCCACAACGGCGAGCGCCTTGGCTGTCAAAAGTTTTCCGAGCATGAGTTTCCTCCTGGGAAGTTCTGGGTGGGGGGTGAGGTGAGCCTCTGCGACCGCGCTGGACATCGCGGCGATCAAACGTGGGTTCGGCGAGACCGGAGCCACTGCGCGCGCGTTGTTGAGCAGCGCTGCGACTTCGGGGGCTAAGCCGTCGAACATAGGGTTGTTGTTAGGCATCTCACCTCCTTCAGCGTTCAGGGAGGCCACGGCGTTACAGATTTCGTCGGTGGCGTTCGGCGAGTCGCTTTAGACCCCGGCTTTGCATCGTTCTCACCGTTCCTGGCGTTTGCCGACGATGACCGATACTGCTCCACCGTGAGACCGGCCACAACGCGCACCAGGATCACTTCGGCTTGATCTCTCGGTAGCGACGCGACGATGCGTCGGGCGGGTCGAGGCACGGCGGTGACGTATCGGTGCAGCGGGTCCGCGGTGCGCGCCACTAGCCAGTGATTACGAAAGGTCCGAGCGCCCCATCGATGCCCTTACCCGTCTAGGGAGAACCCCTCGACGCCGGCGACTCCGAAGGGGCAGGACACGCCGGTACCACCCAACCCGCAATAGCCGTTCGGGTTCTTGTGGAGGTACTGCTGGTGATAGTCCTCGGCGTAATAGAACGGGCCAGCCGCAGCGAGCTCGGTGGTGATTTCGCCGTAGCCCTTCGCGGTCAGTGCCTCTTGGAACATGTCGCGCGACGCTTCGGCGATCGCCTTCTGCTCGTCGGTCGTGTACCAAATGCCCGAGCGGTATTGCGTTCCGACGTCGTTGCCCTGACGCATGCCTTGGGTGGGGTTGTGCGACTCCCAGAACACCTTGAGGAGTTGTTCGAAGCTGATCTGCTTGGGGTCGAACACAACGAGCACCACTTCGGCGTGGCCGGTCCGCCCGGAACACGCCTCTTCGTAGGACGGGTTCGGGGTGTAGCCGCCGGCGTAGCCCACGGCGGTGCTCCACACGCCCGGCGTTTCCCAGAACTTGCGCTCCGCGCCCCAGAAGCAGCCGAGACCGACGATCACGGTTTCGTAGCCATCGGGGAACGGGGGAGTCATCGGATGACCGGTGACGATGTTGACCGGGGCGACCGGCATCGTTTGGTCCCGCCCGCCCAATGCCTTGTCGGGATCAATCTTTGAGGTCTTGCTTCGTCCGAACATGATGTTGGTATGAACCTCCTGGCGCTCGACCGTATTTCCGGCACCTCAACGCCAACGGTACCGATCTCCGACGCCGAGTCTGAGTGCACGATTTGGGTGAAGCTCGAATATGAGATGCCCAGCGGTTCGACCAAGGACCGAATCGCGGCGCGAATACTGTCCGAAGCCGCCAAGGCCGGCGTATTGAATGACGGGTCGGTTGTGGTCGAGGCGTCGAGCGGTTCCACGTCGATCGCCTTCGCCATGGCGTGCGCGTCGATCGGCGTGCGGTTCGTGGCGGTGATGCCCGAGGGCGTGAGCGGCGAGCGGCTGCTCATGATCCGCCGCTACGGCGGGGAGGTGGTGCTGACGCCGACGGCTGACGGGATGCCGGGTGCCATGGCCGAGGCCGAAGCGCGCGCGGCGCTCGATGCGAGCGTTTACCTGCCCAAGCAGTTTTCGAATCCGCAGAACGCCCAAGCCCACCGGCTGCGCACCGCGCCCGAGATGCTGGCCCAGGTCGGCCGTCGCCTCGACGGCTTCGTGGCCGCAGTCGGCACCGCCGGCACGCTGATGGGGATGGGCGCGGCGTTCCGGGCCGAGTGCGGCGACGGCATCGCGTTGGCGCGGGTGCGCGTGGCCGCGGGGGAGGAGGCCGACGCCGAACAGGGCGGCCCGTGCGCCGGCATCCCCGGCGTCGTCGACTGCATGTCCGACATCCTCGACCCAGCCGCCATCGGCGTGGGCCCCGACATCGAAGTCGCCCACGACGACGCCATGGCGGCGACCCGCGAACTCATCCACCGAGGGTTCCCGGTCGGGCTGAGCAGCGGGCTCAACTACCGCGGCGCCCAACGGATGGCCGCCACCCTCGGTCCCGGCAAACACGTCGGCACTGTCTTCTGCGACCGCATGGAGCGCTACTTCTCCACCGAACTCTTCGCCGACCTGCGGGTTTGACCCGAAACGCGAAGAAGCGGCCCCACCGACACCGCCGGACTTGCGCCCGGCAGCCCCGAGGGACCGCTCCCGCGATAGAAAACCTCGTCCGTCGACCGCACCGAAGTGCGTTCGCCGGGCCCGGATCTCCGGTTCGGCTTGCGCCTCCCCGGATCACCGCTCGGTGATCTACCTCCGATTGTCGGGACTGAGCCTCGGTTTCCGAGTTGCCTTGCGGCCGTCTCGTTCTCTTCGGTCCAGCTCCCCGTCAACCGGGTATGAAGTCATGAAACTCCTGTTGGCCTGTGGGGAACAAGACGTAAAACATGGGGATTTCAAGAGGATTCCCGGTTCATATCTGTGACTTTCGCGGTGGATAACCGACGGCCGCGGTGGATAACGCGAAACGCCTGTGCATGATCACCCCGCGTCGCGCGAATGCCGCGGTCAGCGGTAGCCGAGTCGGCGCGACGTCTCGCGCGCCTTTTGCCGCAGATGCGCGCCCGCTGCGTCGAGCTGATCGTGGAACCGCTCACGCGGTCCGCACACGCTCATAACCGCGGTGACCTCGCCCTGGCGATCGAAAACGGGGGCGGCCGCGGCCACGGTGCCGGGGTCGCTTTCACCGATCGACTTGGCAAAGCCCGCCGCACGGATCGCCCGTAATTCCGCTCGCACGGCCGACGGGTCGACGAGCGTGTTGTCGGTCACCTGTTCGAGCGATTGGGACAGATAGCGCTTTTGTTCGTCCTCGGAGAGGAAGGCCAGGAACGCCCGCGAGCTCGCCCCAGCGTGCAGCGGGAAGGGCCGGCCGAGTTGCACCACCGTCTGGACGTCGCGGGCGGGGTTGACCTGGTCAACGTAAACGCGGTTGTCGCCGAAGCGGATCGACAGCGTCGCCGTCTCGTTCGTCGCCGCGCACAGTCCGCGCAGCGCGTCGCGGGCGACGGTGCGCACGTCGAGGCTGTCGAGATAGGAGAGCCCGAGTACCACGGCACCGGGCCCCAAGCGGTAGCGGTGCGTTGTTGCGTCCAGCTCCACGTAACCCTTGGCCCGGAACGCCTGAAGAATCCGGTGGACCACGGCTTTGGCCAAGCCCAGTTCCATAGCGATTTCGGTGACGCCGAGTGTGCCCGGAGCGCGGCCGAACAGGTTCAGAACCTCGACGGCGCGGGCCACGCTGTTGAGGGTTTCGGACCGCTCGGGCACGCCCCCACCGTACCGGTCAACGGAACGAGGCGGTGGATGCAACGAATCGGTGCGCTAGGCACCAAACTGTTCGGCCCATGTCTGTCCGGTCTGATCTCCGAAACGTCGCCATCGTCGCCCACGTCGACCACGGAAAGACCACGCTTGTCGACGCAATGTTGTGGCAGTCCGGCGCCTTCCGGGCCAACCAGGACGTCAACGAACGCGTCATGGACTCGATGGACCTCGAGCGTGAAAAGGGCATCACGATCCTGGCCAAGAACACTTCGGTGCTCCACAACGGCCTGCGCATCAACATCGTGGACACGCCGGGCCACGCCGACTTCGGCGGCGAGGTCGAGCGGGCGCTGACCATGGTCGACGGGGTGCTGCTGCTCGTCGACGCGTCCGAAGGCCCGCTGCCTCAGACGCGTTTCGTGTTGCGCAAGGCGCTCGAACTCGACCTGCCCGTCGTGCTGGTGATCAACAAGGTCGACCGCCACGACGCCCGCATCAAAGAAGTCGTCGACGAGGTCTACGGCCTGTTCATGGACCTCGACGCGACGGAGAAGCAGATCGAGTTCCCGATCATCTTCTGCGTCGCGCGTGAGGGCAAGGCCACGACCGACCTCGACGCGGTCCTCAACGGCGACTTCGGCACCGACCTCGAGCCGCTGTTCAAGCTGCTGGGCGAGGCCGTGCCCGGCCCCGAATACGACGAACACCACCCGCTGCAGTGCTTGGTGACCAACCTCGACTCGTCGCCCTACCTCGGACGCCTGGCGCTGGTGCGGGTACGCCACGGCGTGTTGAAGCGGGGCCAGATGGT
>JACCXE010000378.1 GCA_013697265.1 Actinomycetota bacterium
GTGCACCGCGCCGAGGGCTCGGGCACCACGTCCAACTTCACCGGCTTTCTCAACAAGGCCGCGCCCGCCGCATGGAAGCTCGGCAAGGGCGACACCGTGAACTGGCCGACGTCGAGCCAGGCCGGCAACGGCAACCAGGGCGTGGCCCAGCTGATCGGTAACGGCACCGGATCGCTCAAGGGCGTCAACGGCGCGATCGGCTACGTCGACTTCGCCGACGCCAAGGCCACCAACCTCAAGACGGCCAGCGTCAAGAACGCGGCGGGCGAGTTCGTGGCTCCCTCTCTGACTGGCGTCTCGGCCGCTCTGGAAGAGACCACGCCGAACGCGGACCTCACGTTCGACCCGCTGAACGCCGCGGGGAACGACGCCTATCCGATCGCTACGCCGACCTGGATCCTCACCTACAAGAACCAGACGGACAAGGCCAAGGGCGAGGCGCTGAAGGGCTACCTGAACTTCCTGCTTACCGACGGCCAAGCCCTCAATGAGCCGGCGAACTTCGCCCAGCTGCCGGCCTCGTACCGCACCAAGGCCATTGCCCAACTCGAAACGATGGTCATCCCGAGCTAGACCAAGGGAGTGGACCGACCAGCCCTGGCCGCGGCACGAACGGGAGGGCGACTGGCCGATCGAGCATTTCGGCTCGTAACCCTGTTCGCCGGGTTCACGATCCTCGTGGTGCTCGTGCTGATTGCGGTCACCACCCTCAACAACGCCTGGCCTGCGTTCCGGGAGTCGGGCCTGAGCTTTGTCACGTCGCGGCAGTGGATTCCCAACGAAGGTAAGTTCGGCGCCCTCGCGTTCATTTACGGCACAGCCGTGATTGCGGCCATCGCCGTGCTGCTCGCGCTGCCCGTCTCAGTGGGCATCGCGTTGTTTGTGACCGAGGTCGCGCCGGCCCGCCTGCGCACCATGGTCGTCGCAGTGATGGACCTCCTCGCCGGCATCCCGTCGGTCGTGTTCGGGCTGTGGGGAATTCTGGTGCTCGCTCCGAATATTGCCGCTCTGTACAACTGGTGGTCAGACCTCGTCGAGCCTATTCCGTTGCTGACAAAGCTGTTCGACCACACCCAGACCGGCCGGGCGTTTTTCACCGCCGGACTGATCCTGGCATTGATGATCACGCCGATCATCACGACGATCACCCGTGAGGTGTTCGCCACGGTGCCCCGAAACGACAAAGACGGCGCGCTGGCCCTCGGCGCCACGCGTTGGGAAATGATCAAGGGCGTCGTGTTCCCACACTCGATCGGCGGGATGGTCGGCGCCACGATGCTCGGCCTCGGCCGGGCCATGGGTGAGACCATTGCCGTCGCGCTCGTGATCGGCTCGACGCCTCAGATCGTGGCCAACGTGTTCGCGGGCGGCGACGCCATGCCCGCCGTGATCGCCAACCAGTTCGGTGAGGCCACCGGCGTGCACCGCTCGGCGCTCATCGGCCTTGGCGTCACCCTGTTCGCGCTCACCATCATCGTGAACGTCTCGGCCCGCACCGTCGTGCGCCGCGTCGACGTGCGCCTGCGGGGCCTGGCATGACGACCACCACCGCCCCGCCGGCCGTAGCACCGCCATCGTTGCGTACCGGAAACGTGTCGCGGTCGCGCAAGTTTCGTGATCGGCTGGCGACAATCGCCATGTGGGCCGCGTTCGGCGCCGCCGCCTTGCCGCTGGCCTTCATCGTGTTCTACGTCGTGCGGGCCGGCATGCACCTGTTCAGTTACGACTTCCTCGTTACCAACATCCCGATTATCTCGTCGAAACCAGGCCCGGGCATGGCCCCTGCGGTGGTGGGCACGCTGCTGATCACCGGTGCGGCCACCTTGATCGCGGTGCCCCTCGGCGTCATGGGTGCGATCTACCTCAACGAATACGGCAAGCAGTCGACGCTGGCGAAATTCATTCGCTTGATGACCGACGTGATGAGCGGCGTGCCCTCGATCGTGATGGGCCTTTTTATCTACACGATCTGGGTGTTGCGCTACGGCTTGTCGGGTTTCGCCGGTGCTTTGGCGTTGGCCTGCCTCATGTTGCCGATCGTCGTGCGCACCAGCGAAGAAATTCTGCGCCTGGTGCCATCGGCGCTACGAGAGGCAAGCGCCGCCCTGGGCGCCCGCACCTGGCGCACGACCGTGCGCATCGTGTTACCCGCGGCCCTGCCGGGAATCGTGAGCGGCGCCATGCTGGCCGTGGCCCGCGCCGCGGGCGAAACCGCTCCTTTGTTGTTCACCATTGGCATCGTATCCAAGCCCAACACCAAACTCTTTGGCTCGAACACGGCATTGTCGGCCCAGATTTTCCGTAACGCTCAGGTGCCGTTTCCCGCCGCGCAAGATCGCGCCTGGGCCGCCGCGCTGACACTGATCCTGCTCGTGTTCTTACTCACAATCGCCGCCCGGCTGATAACGGCGCGGTTCGCACGGAAGTAGCGTTCGTCTCGGCCGTATGAGCAATATCCCGCCCACTCCGTTAGCTCCTCGCCCCACGGTCGCGCCCGCGACCGAAGCGGACGCCGCTCCGTCCCCTGAAGCCGACACCGACTCGCCGCCGGTCTTCGAGACGAAACAGCTGAGCGTTTCCTACGGCTCGGCCTTGGCCGTCGCCGATATCAATATGTACATCCGCCGGGGCCAGATCACCGCGCTGATCGGCCCCTCGGGTTGCGGCAAGTCAACCCTGCTGCGCTGCTTCAACCGCATGAATGACCTGATTCCCGACGCCCGGGTCGAGGGCACGATTCTGTACGAGGGCCTCGACCTTTACGGCGATGACGTCGACCCGATCGAAGTGCGTCGGCGCATCGGCATGGTGTTCCAGAAGCCAAACCCGTTCCCCAAGTCGATCTACGACAACGTCGCCTACGGCCCACGGGTGTTGAAGATGAAAGTCGACAGAATGGACGACCTCGTCGAGCAGGCCCTGCGGCGCGCCGCGCTCTGGGACGAGGTGTCGGGCAAGTTGAAGAAGAGCGCGGTGGCGCTGTCGGGCGGCCAGCAGCAGCGGCTCTGCATCGCCCGAGCGATCGCGGTGCAACCCGACGTGATTTTGATGGACGAGCCCTGTTCGGCCCTCGACCCGATCGCGACGGCCCGCATTGAAGACCTCATGGTCGAGTTGAAACAGGACTACACGATCGTCATCGTCACCCACAACATGCAGCAGGCGGCCCGCGTTTCGGACATAACCGCGTTCCTCACCGCCGCGGTCAACGAAGCCACGGGCGAGCGCCACGGTGAACTCGTCGAGTTCGCCAAGACGGCCACGCTGTTCACCGCACCGGCCGATGAGCGCACCGAGGCGTACATCACCGGACGCTTCGGATGAGGCGGCGGTCCGAGCTCGACGC
Organism: Actinomycetota bacterium; assembly: GCA_013697265.1. Taxonomy (GTDB): domain Bacteria; phylum Actinomycetota; class Acidimicrobiia; order Acidimicrobiales; family JACCXE01; genus JACCXE01. Next base: position 3,347 of record JACCXE010000378.1, read on the forward strand.
AGCAAAGACCGACCTCAACCGAATCCGCAGCGAACGCGACCAGTACCGCCGCGGCGCGGCTGACGCGATCGAAGCCCTCGAACGTCTGCGGGCTGCGTTCGACGCGTTGCCGCTCGGCGTCGTCATCGTCGACGTAAACGGCAACGAACAGCTGCGCAACGAGGAGGCGGCCCGTCTCGTCGATGCCCGTCACACCGACGCGCTGGCCGCGCGAGCGCTCAGCGACGTTTTGGTCGAAGCGACGTCGGGCGAGACCGGTCGCGTCATCGAGCTGCACGGCCCTCCGCCCCGCACGCTCTCGCTGGCCGGGGCCCCGCTTATCAGTGCATCAGGTCGGGTGGGCACCGTCGCCGTGGTGCAAGACGTCACCGAGCGGTACCGCCTCGACGCAGTGCGCCGTGACTTCGTGGCCAACGTGTCGCATGAACTGCGCACGCCGATCGGTGCGATCGTGGCGTTGGCCGACACGCTCGCAGCCGAAGACGCCGAGACCGAGGTCGAAATAATGCGGCGGCTAGCGGCGCGCATCGCGCACGAAGCCGACCGGGCCGGGCATCTCATCGACGACCTGCTCGACCTCAGCCGCATCGAGGGGGGCGAGCTACAGCGCGAGGAGGTGCCCGTACGCCACCTTGTTACCGGGGCTGTCGATCGCGTTGTGGTGTCAGCCGGCGTCCGGTCCTCGGACATCTCGGTGGAAGGCGACCTGCCGCAGACCACGTTGCTGGTCGACGCGTCGCAGGTCGAGGGCGCGTTGGTGAACCTCATCGAGAACGCCATCAAGTACTCCGATCCGGGCGCGCCGGTTTTCGTAAGCGCAACCGACGACGGCGACCGCGTCGAACTGGTCGTACGCGACCGCGGCATCGGCATTCCGCCCGGCGATCGCGACCGGATCTTCGAACGCTTTTACCGCGTCGACCGGGCTCGCAGTCGTGTCACCGGCGGCACCGGCCTTGGCCTCGCCATCGTGCGCAACGTCGCCCGCAACCACGGCGGCGACGTCCACCTCGATTCACGCGAGGGTGAAGGATCAACCTTCGTAATCCATCTGCCGCGGGCGTCGACGGGCCAAACTGCAAAAGAGAATTCATGACTGAAACCCGACGCGTTTTCCACGAAGAGCTCGACGCCATCCGGTCCGACGTGATCCGGCTCGGCGCGTTGGCCGGCGAGGCGATCGAGGCCGCCACAAATGCACTGCTGGCCGCCGACCTGGCTGCGGTTGAAAAGGTCGTGGCCAACGACCGCGTTCTCGACGACCTCACCCACGACATGGAGCAGCGCACCTGCCTGTTGCTGGCCCAGCAGCAACCGATGGCGGCGGACCTACGCATGCTCGTCACCGTGCTGCGCGTCATCCACGAGATCGAGCGCATCGGGGACCTCATGATCAAGGTCGCGAAAGCGGCCCGCCGTCTTTATCCGCACGAGATCGACCCGAAGATCCGCGGCCTCATCGACCGTATGCGTGACCAGGCCGCCGCGCAGCTACGGCTCGCGATCGAAGCGTTCGCCGATCGCGACGTCGCTCGGGCCGCAGCACTCGTCGACATGGACGATGTGATGGACGAGTTGCAGAAGGAATTGTTTCAGGCGATCTTTTCGGTGCGCTCGCCTGACGACTCGACGTTGCAGCTCGCGGTGCAGATGGCACTCGTCGGCCGGTTCTACGAGCGGGCCGGCGACCACGCCGCCAACGTTGCCGATCGCGTGCAGTTCATGGTCACCGGTCACTTCAGCTTCGAGCCTTCCAACGCCGACGGTTGACCTGATCAAGCGGCGCCGCGCTGACGTCGCGCTCGCCGCCCTTGCGCTCATTTGGGGCTCGAGCTTCCTGTTCATCGAGGTCGCACTCGAAGGCCTTTCGCCCACCCAAGTGGTCGCGGGACGCCTGGTCGCAGGAGCGATCGCTCTGAGCGTCGCCGTTGCGTTTGGCGTTGCCCGCTACCCGCGCGGGCTGCTCGAGTGGCGAGTCGTCACGATCATGGCGATCATCTCCAACGTCTTTCCGTTTGCGTTGTTCGCCTGGGGCCAAGAGCGGGTGACGTCGTCGCTGGCCAGCGTCCTTAACGCCACGACACCGTTGTGGACTGCGGCGCTCGCCGCAGCTGCGTTCCTGCCCGGCGAACGCCTCAACCCCCGCCGCATCGGCGGGCTCCTGCTCGGCTTGGCCGGCGTCCTGCTCATCGTCGAGCCCTGGCGCACGGGCGGGGGACAGGTGCTGGGCGAGCTGGCCTGCGTGGGCGCCGCCGCTTGTTACGGCGTCGGCTTCGTGTACACCTCCCGTTTCATCTCGGGCAAGATCCCACCGATGACGGCCGCGGTCGGCCAAATCACCGCCGGCGCCGTCCTCGCGTCGGCGATAGCGGCGGTTACCACCGCGACGAGTTCGAGCCCCACGCATGTCGACCTACAGATCGCCGCTGCGGTGATCACGCTCGGCGCGATCGGCACCGGCGTCGCGTATCTGTTGTTCTTCAACCTCGTCGAGATCAGCGGGCCGACAGTCGCGTCCACGGTCACCTTCGCCATGCCTTTCGTCGGCGTGTTGCTCGGTGTGCTCGTGCTCGACGAGCGGATTGGCTGGAACGTGGCCTTCGGCGGCGCCGTCGTGATCGTCGGCATCCTGTTTGTCCGTCGCAAAGTGGTGGTGGACGAACCGTTCGAAGTGGGCGCCTAACGTCGCGCCGTGGCCGAGCGCAAGCCCGCGAACGTCAACTTCGAGACCTGGGTTGACGCACAGATCCGTGAGGCGCGCGAACGGGGCGAGTTCGACAACCTGCCCGGCCACGGCGAGCCTCTGCCGAACCTAGACATCTACGCCGACGACCTGTGGTGGATCAAGCAGCTGCTCAAGCGCGAGGAACTGAGCTTCACGCCACCCGCGCTCGCTCTGCGCAAGAGCGTGGAGGACCTGCTCGACTCCGTCGGTCGCCTGCGCAGCGAGGAGGCGGTGTGCGACGTGGTCGAAGAACTCAACGGCCGCATCCGGCACATGAACCGCATCCCGCCCGTCGATGGCCCGCCGAGCAACCTCATGCCCCTCGACGTCGAGCGCGTCGTAGAGCGCTGGCGCGAGCAGCGTCCGGCCTGCGCGGCAGCGGCTCGGCGGGCAGACACAACGGATGCCGCGCCGCCACCAAGTACGCCGAAGCGAAAGGGACTCGCCGATCGTGCACGATATGTACGACTGCGTCTTCGCCGGTCGCGATCCGGTTGACGAGCCGGGCACGGAAACCGGATCACGGGGCGACTGGTGGCCGACGTTCGCGAATTCGCCCGACGTGCTCGAACACGCGGTCGCCGGGTTCCGCCTCTACCGCAAACACCGGCCCGTAACGGCCTAACTTCGGGGCGGGCGTGCCGAGCGGCAATAATCGCCCGTCCCGAA
>JACCXE010000384.1 GCA_013697265.1 Actinomycetota bacterium
GGACAACTCACGGCCAAAGGCCACCAGCGCGACCGGCTCCCACCTCGATGCCCGCTCCTCGATCAAGCCATGCCCGAGAACCCGCCAAACGCTACGACCCAAGCCGACTAATTCAACAGTCTCCTAGTCATCGAATTGGGCACGCATGAGCGCTTCATCAGCGCCCAAACGCACCCAGTTCGTGGGAGTGGTTAGGAGATCAGGCCGAGTAGTTCGTCGGCGACGCGGGGGTGAGCTACCCACACCAGATCGCCGACCACTTCGCCTCGCAAGCCCGCTTCGCGGGCGATGAGCAATCCGGCGGCGCGGTCCCACGGGGCGGTGCCCCGCTCGAAATAGGCATCCACCCGGCCCGCGGCGGCCCAGCACAGATCGAGCGCAGCCGACCCGCCCCGGCGAATATCGCGCACCGTGGGCAGCAGGCGAACGAGCACATCGGCCTGCTCGGCTCGCATCGCTCGCGAGTACGAGAAGCCGGTGCCTACGAGGCAGTGGCCGATGTCGGGCGGTCCGTCGCCGAGCGTAAGCGGGTCGCTACCGAGCCAGGCACCGGCGCCGCGCGCCGCGCTGAACACCTCGCCCCGCACCACGTCGACCACGGCGCCTGCGATCGACTCGCCGCTGGCCTCGTCCACCGCGGCGACGGATACCGCAAACGCGGGGTAGCCGTAGACGAAGTTGGTCGTGCCGTCGATCGGATCGATCACCCACTGCACGCCCGACGTGCTGGCGATGCCGGTGCCTTCTTCGGCCATCACGCCGTCGTTCGGGCGGCGTTCGGCCAGCGCGGCCACTATGCGCGCCTCGCTGGCCTTGTCCACCGCGGTGACCATGTCGGTCGGCGTCGACTTGGTTGTGGTGCCCGCCATCAGCACGTCACCGATTGGCCCGGAACCGGCCGTGTCGAAGGACCGCGCGTCGGTGACGTAGGCGGCCGCGTCGCGAGCCACGGCAATCGCGATCTGGCGTAGCTCGTCGGCTTCGGGGTTCGTCACGGCGCCAAGTACCGTACGCGGCGATGACCGACCGCCCGGTAGACCTCCGCTCCGACACGGTGACCCAGCCCACGCCGGCCATGCGCGAGGCGATGGCGAACGCGGTCGTCGGCGACGACGTCTACGGCGAAGACCCCACGGTCAACGCGTTGCAAGAGGCCTACGCCACAAGGGTCGGCAAGCCCGCGGCGCTGTTCGTGCCCACCGGAACGATGGCGAATCAGTTGGCGTTGCGACTGCTGGCCAGGCCGGGCACCGGAGTGATCGCGGGCGCCCGTCAGCACATGGTGATCTACGAGGGCGGCGCCGCCGGCATCAACAGCGCCACGCAGTTCATCACCGTCGACGACACCGAGGGGGCGATCGACGCGACCGCGGTGCAGCACTACCGCAGCGCCGCCGCCCATCACTACCTCGCGCCGAGCCTGGTGTGTGTCGAGAACACCCATCTGCCCGCGGGCGGGCGGCCGTGGGCGCTCGACGAATTGCGCGCGGTAAACCACGCCGCCGGTCCGCTGCCGATCCACATGGACGGTGCCCGGCTTTTCAACGCCGAGGTCGCTACCGGCATCACAGCGGCGGACTACGCGGGCGAAGTGACCACGGTGATGTCGTGTCTCTCGAAAGGCCTCGCCGCGCCGGTCGGATCGTTGCTGGCCGGCCCCATGGACGTGATCGCGCAGGCCCGGGTCGAACGCCAACGGCTCGGCGGCGGCATGCGCCAAGCCGGGATACTGGCCGCGGCCGGCCTCGTCGCCCTCGAAACGATGGTGGACAGGCTGGCCGACGACCACATGCGCGCCGCGAAGTTGGCCGACGCCGTCGCGCAGCGCTGGCCCGGCTCGGGGCAGCCCGCGTCGGTGCAGACCAACATCGTCAATTTCACCCACGACGACACCGACGCCGTCTTGCGTCACCTTGAGTCCCACGGCGTGAAGGCGGGCACGATTGCCCCGCGCGTGCTGCGTTTCGTGACGCACTGCGACATCGACGACGACGATGTCGAGCGCGCCGTTACTGCGATCCGGTCTGCGCCGTAATTTTCCGCGTCTCGCCCGTAGGCCGGTCGGCATCGGCCGGCTCGTAGGTTTCGGTGAGTTCGTTGCGGCCCCGCAGGGCCACGGCGCCCACGTATTCCCACCTCTCCTGCTCAACTGGCAAGGCGGCGTAGACCGACTTGGACGAGGCCAGTACCCGCCCTGGCGATCCCTTGGCCAAGTCCGTGAGGCGCGAGGCCTCGTTGGCCGGATCGCCGATCACCGTGTACTCGACGCGGTTGCGGGCGCCGATATTGCCGGCGACGGCCAGACCGCTCGACACCCCGATACCGGCTTTGATCTCGCGGTGGCGGGCGCCGAGCACGTCGAGGGCGGTCGCCAGGTCGCGCGCTGCGGTCAAGACGTTCGTGGCGTGCAACGGGTCGTCTTCGAGCGCGCCGAACACACAAAGTGCTCCGTCGCCGTCGAAACGGTTTACCGAGCCGTGGTTGGCTTCGATCACCGTCACGATCACCCCGAAGAACGCGTTGAGTAGATCGACGACTTCGTTCGGTGGGTGTTCGAGGGCCAGCGTCGTCGAGCCGATGAGGTCGACGAACAAGATGCTCATGTCGCGCTGCGTACCACCCAGTGCCGCGCCGTTCTCGATGGCGCGCTTGGCCACGTCAACTCCTACGTGGCGACCGAAGAGGTCGGCCAATTTCTCTCGTTCGCGCAACCCTTCGAGCATGCGGTTGTAGCCCGCCTCGAGCGCGCCGAGCTCGCCCCCGTCGTCGACCGAAATGTGCGCGTCGAGATCGCCGGCGGCGACGCGGTCCAGCCCTTCACGCAGCTCGTCGAGGGGGTCGGTGACCGACCGGGCGCTGATCTCGGTGACCACCAAGCCGACGATGAGGCCGATCACGGCGAGCACCACGATGGGCGCGACGATCTCGCCCTTGGTCGCGTCGCTGCGTCCGGTGGGAGCGAGGATGATTCCGAGGAACGGCACGCCTGACCCCAGCGCCCACATCAACATCAGTCGGGACCGCACCTGAATGCCGTTGCGGGGCGGCAGCACGCCGTCGCGCAACGCGGCCGCGAACGCGGGGCGGTGCATGCGCTCGACCAGCAGGAAACAGAACGCGCTGGTTGTGAGCCCCCCGAGAATTGCACCGCACGCGATGCGGAAGCAATCGAAGAACCCGACTCCTTTGATCAGGTTGAAAATCGTGAACACGACCGCGGCGCCGACCCAGGCCCGGAACGAGTAGCGAGTCTGGATGTAGGGCTGGTCGAGTACAGCGATCTTTTCGTCCGGCGTCGCCGGACGATCAGCTTCTATCCAGGCCTGCACGCGGCCGGCAGAGCGGAGGCCGACGATCGTGACGATGGGCGTCGCCACGATCGCGTAGCCGATCAGCACGAGGAGATAGTCCGACGTGGGCACCTCTTGCACGCCGCCGATCGGCACGACGTAGGACACATAGGAGAACACGACGGAAGCGCCGATGATGTTCGACAGCGCCAGCCGCACCGCCGTTTTGAACGCGATCGTGCGGTACAGATCTGAGGTCTGGGACTCAGGCGCTTCGACGGCGACTGGTTCGGGCTCCACCAGCACTCGACCGTAGGCTACGGACGCAATGACAGTGATGGATCTGTCGCCATGTGCTTCAGCGAGCCGAAGACGCAGGCCGCGCCGCCGGTGTCAGCCTGGCCGAAAGCTTGAGAAGACTCATTCTCTAATCACGAACGCGGACGGCCGCCGTGGGGCGAGCGAAGCGAGGGGCCCCACGTTGGGGAGGAGGGCGGGCCTGCGGGCGCCCGCCCGGGAAAAGAAATTAGTCCTCTAGCTCGAGTTGGCCGCGCCACTCGGCCATGGCCCGCAACCCGAGCACGGCGACGACGGCGACGCCGAGTGCGAACGTCACGCCGCCCCCGACAATTCCGATCGATTCGGGCAAAGCGCAATTCCCGTGACACTCAAGACCGACCAGCGACCAGCCGATAAGGGATCCACAGATTCCGGCGAGAACGATCGAGGCGAAGGCCACGGCGCGTGCCCGGGTGGAAGGAAGCGCAGATGGCCGTCGAGATGCAGTCACCCGCCGAGCATACGGCCGCGGGCCCTCGCACCCTCGTGGTGCTGCCTACCTACAACGAGGCCGACAACATCGTCAGCATCCTCGAACGAGTGCGCGCACAGGCGCCAGCCGTGCATCTTCTCGTCGTCGACGACGGCAGCCCTGACGGCACCGCGCAGCGGGTCCGTTGGGTGGCACAGCGCATGCCCGGCGTGTTCCTGCTCGAGCGCAAAACCAAGGACGGCCTCGGCGCCGCGTATCGCGTCGGCTTTGCCTGGGGCCTTGACAATCACTACGACGTGTTGATCGAGATGGACGCCGACGGCAGCCACCGTCCCCAAGACCTGCCCCGCCTTATCGAGGCGATGGCGAGCGGGGCGGACCTGGCCATCGGCTCGCGCTACGTCCCCGGTGGCGAGATCCCGAACTGGAAGTTCTCGCGGCGGATGCTGAGCAAGGGCGGAAACCAGTACGCGTCGGCCATGCTCGGCATCGGCGTCCACGACGCCACGTCGGGGTTCCGGGCCTACCGGGCCGGCTTACTGCGGCGCATGGACTTCGCCGGCCTGCGGGCCAGTGGATATGGCTTCCAAATCGAAGGCGCGTGGAAGGCAGTCGGAACCGGCGCCCGTGTCGTCGAGGTACCTATCCGCTTCGAAGACCGCGAGCACGGTGAGTCGAAGATGTCGAAGTCGATCGTCGTCGAGGCACTGCGCCTCGTAACCAAGTGGGGCCTGGCCCAGCGCGCCACGCGGGCTCGTGCGCGCCTTGCCCACCCGTTCGACGGGTCAAACTGGGCCCATGCGGGCCTGGCGGGTAGCAAGCGCGGTCATTGAGAACGACGGGCAGATCCTGCTCGTCGAGAACCGCCGCGCTGATGGCCGCGTTGACTGGTCGATGCCCGGAGGCGTTATCGAGGAAAACGAAGACTCGATTCTCGGGCTGCAACGCGAAGTTCTGGAGGAAACCGGCCTCGTCGTAGAACTGTGGGGCCCGCTGTTGTGGACCACGTTCGCCACCAGCGAGTCCATGGGCTTCAACCTGGTAGCCGAGACCTACATCGCCCACGCGGTTGGCGGAGAGATCGCGATCGACGATCCCGACGGCATTGTCACAGCCTGTCGGTACTTTTCCCTGGATGACGCGATTGCGGCCCTCGAGGCCACCTGGGTTCCCACCCGCGAGCCGCTGCTGGGCTGGCTGGGCGAGCGCTGGCTTGAGCCGCGCACATTCGACTATTCGGTTGAGGGCAACCGCGGTGACGGGTTGATAGTGGAGCTTCGCTCGAGCTCGTGACGCCCTGGCCCCGGGTGGTGCTGCACCTCGACATGGACTGCTTCTACGCCGCGGTCGAGATGCTCGACAACCCGTCCCTCGTGGGCAAACCAGTTGTCGTCGGCGGCACCGGCAACCGCGGCGTGGTGGCCGCGGCCAACTACGAGGCCCGGGTCTTTGGCGTGCGTTCGGCCACGCCGATGGCCCGCGCCCGCCGGCTGTGCCCACAGGCGATCGTGCTACCTGGCCGTTTCGATCGTTACGAAGCGATCAGCCAGCAGCTCCGGGCGGTAATGCGAGACGTCACGCCGCTGGTCGAACCGGTGTCGCTCGACGAGGCCTTTCTCGACGTCACCGGGGCCACGAGGCGCACCGATGATCCGTCGCCCGTCGCGCGGGGATTGCGCCAGCGCGTGCGCGACGAGATCAACCTGAACTGTTGTATCGGCGTGGCCACCTCAAAGCTGATTGCCAAGCTCGGTTCGGTGGCGGCCAAGCCCCGCGCCTTGTCCAGCGGTGTGGTCGAGCCCGGCCTCGGGGTGAAGGTGGTGCCGCCCGGTACCGAATTGCAGTTCCTCCATCCACTGCCCATCCGGGCGCTTTGGGGCGTGGGGGCCAAGACGGCCGAACGACTTGCCGACTTGGGCGTCAAGACGGTTGGCGACGTCGCCGCGTTGCCGGTCGGCGCCCTCGAGCGAGCGTTTGGGCCTCGCATGGGGACAGGGCTCTACGAGTTGGCCAACGCCATGGACGATCGGCCGGTCGTGGCCGAGGTCGCGTCCAAGTCCATCAGTCACGAAGAGACCTACGCCCGCGACATCAGCGACCGCGCCCACCTTCACCGCGAAGTGGTCCGCCAAGCCGACGCGGTGGCGGCCCGCATGGTCCATTCCAACCTGGCTGCACGCACAGTCGTGCTCAAGGTCCGCTACAGCGACTTCGCGTCGATCACTCGGTCCAAAACGCCCGGGTTCGCGATCGAAGAAGGCGTCACCCTGGCCCGCATCGCCAACGACATGCTCGACGCCGTCGACCTGCGCGACGGGGTTCGGCTGCTCGGCGTGGGCGTCAGCAACCTGACGGACCCACCACCCAGGCAACTCGACCTCCTAGGCGAGCCCGACGTCGTCGAAGTTGCCGAGCCGAAGCGCCCATCGCCGGGGGACGCAGTGGCGGCAATCCGTAAGAAGTTCGGCGACAACGCCGTTGCTCCGGCCACACTCGTGGGTCGCGACGGTATACGGAGACGCCGCTTTGGCCAACAACAATGGGGACCAGATGGCGACCCCGACGCATGACTCCCCAGACACGCGTTGTAAGGGCGATTTGAAAGTGCGAAACTGAACCCAGTGCCTTTAAGCGAAGAAGAGCAGCGGATCCTCCACGAGATCGAACGCAGCTTCTACGCGGGCAATCAGGCCCCGGGAAGCTCAGGCGACACGCATGCCCAGAACGTGCGTCGCATTCGTCTCGCCGCCACCGGCTTTGTCGGATCGCTGGTTCTGCTGCTCGTGGGCTTCGCCTCAAGCTTTGCGATCGGCGCCGTGGCCTTCTTGGGCATGGTCGCCACCGGCGCGGTCTTGGTCGACGGTGTGCGCCGAGTGGGCGGTGACCGCCTGCGCACTTCGGCGGGCCGGTTGGGCTCGATGGTTTCCGACCCCGGTCGCCGCATGCGCCCCCGGCGCTTCCGTCAGTCCGACGACGACACAGAATAGGGCACGGCCGCCGGCGGGGCGAGCGAAGCGAGGGGCCCCACACGTTGCGGAGGAGGCCGGGCCTGCGGGCGCCCGGCCGGGAAAAAGATAGCTAGCGCTTTAGGCGCTTGGGGTTTACTGCGAACAGCAGGCGTTGCCAGCGCGACCGCATTCCGAATGCCAATCGCCGAACCTCGCTGGCGTGGGTGCGCGCCGTCTCGGCGTCCTCGTCGGTGAGACGGGGCGGCGCGTAGGCCGCGAGGTCGACGTTGTCGGCCAAGCGCTCCAGCGTGGCGACGCCGCTATCGCTTAACACGCTGGTCGCGGTGACAACCCGTTCGCGCGGCGTGTCGGCAGCGCGAATCGGGGCGCCCGCGAAGCGCAAGGCCTCGTTGGTGTCGTTCCAGGCCACCAACACTCGCTGGGCTGCGTCGGCCGCGCTGGAGTACCGGCGGCGCCGCCGGCTTGCCATGATCAGCGGCACCGCACACAGCAACGCCCCCAGCGCGATAATCACCAAACCAGCGGTGAGCAAGGCTCGCACGGGAAGGCCGTTGTCGTGTTTTTGCGGGTTTGTGGCCGATGCTTCGGTGGTGGATGTCGCGGCGCCGGCGCCCGGAGTGTCACCTTCGGCGTTGCTGACCGTGGTCGGCACGATCGTGCTGGTCGCCCCCGGCCGCGTCGAGTCGGCCTGTGATTCGACTGCGCCTGTGTAGGACTCGGCGCCAGGGATGCCCCGGCCCGGGGTGGGTTCGAACGAAACCCACCCGGCCGAGCCCAGAAAGACCTCGGGCCACGCGTGCGCGTTCAGCTCACGCACGACGTAGCGATTCGGCTCGGTTGGGTCGCCCGGCGTGAAGCCGACCGCGACTCGGGTCGGCAAGCCCGCGGCCCGGGCCAGCACCGCAAACGTGCCGGCGAACTGCTCGCAGTAGCCGCGCTTGGTGACGAAGAGGAAGCGGGCGACGTCGTCGTTGGTGTGCCCGGGCGGCACGGCCAAGTCGTACTTGAACACGCCCGACCGGAAGTGCTGCTGGATTGCGAGCGCCTTGTCATACGCGGTTGTCTTGCTTGCGGTGAGCTGCCGGGCCAGCGCTACGACCCGGCTATCGATCGCTGGGAGTGCGAGCTGAGTGGCCGCGATCTTCACGGGCGAGGCGGCGCGCAACTGCTCAGGTGTGGGCGCACCGATTACCGACGAGACGCGGTAGTCGAGGCCGTCGCTGGTCGGGTCGGCGGTGATGAACGCGTCGGCTGATTCGTCGTAGCTGATGTTGTCGACCGACGGCGTCGACGCCGGCCGGTAGGCGGCGGGCAGCCAGATGGACTTGAGATCGGCGATCGTGAAACGTTGTGACGCCCGGGCACCTGAGCGGTTCTTCAGCGCTTTGGACGTCCCGACGTCCTTGTAGTTGCCGTGCGACGACCAGATCCGCCCGTCAAACGAGTCCAGCGATGTGAGCCGCCAGTACGCGCGGGCGGTGGAATCAACCGTGAACGCAACGACGTTGTCGCGGGTGACGAGCCGGGTGCGGATGTCGACGAGCGGGCTAACGGTCGTGCGGGCTTGGCTCTGGTTGTTGTTGCGCCACGCCACCGCCGGTGGCGTTTGGGTGAATGGCAGCGATAGGCCGATGGCGGCGGCCACCAAGGCCACGCTGCTCACGCCCACACCTGCGCGCGACACGGCCCGCCGGCCTTTCGACGCGGTGCCATTGAACCAGGGGCGGGTGCGGGCGACGACGGTGGCGTTGTGGGCGACAAACCACACCAAGAGCGCGGCGCCGAAGGCCATCGTGGCGCTGGTCCGGCTGGTCGTGGTGCCGAGCACCGCCGCGAACACGAAAACGGTGAAGGCGGGAACGGTCGCTTCGATGGTGGCGCGGATGCGGAAGGCGCCCCAGTCGGCCAGCGCGGCAAGCACTACCACTGCGGCCACGCACGCCATCGTGAAGCCCTCGCTGGGCTGCGTCGGCGCGACTGCTACGCCGAACTGCCGTCGGGCTTCGCCTACGCCGCGTCCGATAGCGCTAAGCGTGCCGGGCGTCGGTATCCCGAGCAGGGTCTCGCTCGGCACCACAAGCCACGCCATGAGCAAGAACGCACCGGCTGCCACCGCGGCCGCGGTCGCGGCGATCGACAGGTTGCGGTGCCGGCACCCGAACGCGATGGCGTGGCCGGCCACCACCGCAGTGAGGATGGCCAGCAGCGGCGCAGGCGTGGTGAACAGTCGGCCCAGGCATGCGGCGGCGACGAGGTCGAGCAACACCAGCGCGCCGAGCGTGGGGAGTTCGTCGCGGATGTCCTGGGTCATTTCGCGACCGCGCTGCGTTTGCGGGCACGGCCCGGCGTGCGGCGGGCGCCCCATGCCGCGGCGAAACCGCGCGAGTCCACCGGAACCGTGATCAGTTGGCGCCGCCGGCTCGCGGCCGGCATCTTGTCGGACCCCGAGGTAAAGACCACGCCTATTGCGTGCGGGTCGCCCGAAAGGAACGGGCCCAGCTCGCGCGCGCCGCGCGCTGTTGTGAGCACGCACGGCCCTTCGCGTGCGGCCAGTGCCGCGCTGGTGCGCCGGCCGGCGCGGCCGAGTGCGGCGAGGCCACCCTTACCGATGTCGTCTTGCGGATTGGCCAGGGCCAGTATCTCGAGCAGGTGGTCGAGGAATACGCGCCCGGCCCCGAAACCCGAGTCGAAAGGCCCCGTCGTCACAAGCCGCACCAGTCCGTTGCGGCTACCTCCCGCGAGCAACACCGACGCGGCGGCGGACAGGACGTCTTCGAATGAATCCGCGTCGTGGACCTCGTCGCGCAGATCGACGACGACGGTCGTACGGCCCCGCCACGGAGTCTCCTCCTGACGGATCATCAAGCGGCCGGTGCGCGCTACCGATGGCCAGTGCACCCGCCGCAGGTCGTCGCCTTGCTCGTACTCGGTCAGGGCGAAGAAGTCGCCACCGGTCGCCCCGACGCGGCGCGGACCTGTCGCTTCGGCGATCGGGTCGGCCACACCCACGCCCTCGAGCGACGTCACGTCGTCGACGCGGGGGAACACCGTGAGTTTGGCCGCGGGCGCTGCCTCGGTCTTGCGGGACACGAGGCCGAAGATGTCGCTGCGCTCTACGATCAGCGCGCCGAGCGTGAACACGCCGCGCCGATCGGTAGGGAGGCGGAACGCGGCCTCAGCCCGTCCGCCCCGGTCGAGGGGTGCAAGGGCAAACCGGGCGTAGCGCTGCGCGGAAGAAAACGTCGTGCTCACGTTCAACAGCGGCGTGCGCCGGGTGCCGCGGTTCGTTGCGACGATCGCGACGCGCCACGGGCTGCCCACGTGGACGCGGGTCGGCGTGATGTCGCGGGTGACGACCAGGTCGTAGCTGCCCGATCGGGTAGCGATGAACGCGGCGGCTACAAGGCCGAGGCCGCCGCCGGCCAGCCCGTAGAACTCACCCAAACCGAGAAGGCGGCCGCCTAGAGCGAGGGCGAGGCTCGCGGCGACAACCGCAAGGCCACGGCGGGTGATCACGAGGCTCTAGGCCCTCGTATAACCCGACGACGGCACCGGGATGCGCGTCAACAAATCCTCGAGCACGGCGTCGGCGTCGATACCTTCGAATTCCGCTTCAGGTGTCGGCACCAGCCGGTGCCCGAGCACGGGGAGCGCGATTGCCTTTACGTCGTCGGCGTTCGCGAAGTCGCGGCCACTCGCGGCGGCCCAGGCCCGGGCCGTCTTCTGTAGGGCCAACGCCGCCCGCGGCGACGCTCCGAGCGTCAGGCTCGGATGACGACGAGTCGCGTCGGCGATGTCGACGATGTAGGCGCGCAACTGGTTGGCCACATGCACGTGTTGGGCGCCCGTGACCATCGTGGCCACGTCGTCGATCGAGGCGACAGCGCGCAGGCTGGCCACGGGGTTGTTCGCGGCGTGTTCGTCGAGCATCGCGATCTCGGCGCGCTTGGCCGGGTAACCCATCGGGATGCGCATCAGGAAACGGTCGAGCTGGCTGTCGGGCAGCGGGTAGGCGCCCTCGTGCTCGATCGGGTTCTGGGTCGCAATCACCATGAACGGGTCAGGCAGCGAATACGTGGTGGCGTCGACGGTGACCTGGCGCTCTTCCATCGCCTCGAGCAGGGCGGCCTGCGTTTTCGGCGACGCCCGGTTGATCTCGTCAGCCAGCACGATGTTCGCGAAAACGCCGCCAGGCCGAAACTCGAAGCGATTGCCGGTGCGAGAGAAGACGGTGACGCCGGTGACGTCCGAGGGCAACAGGTCGGGCGTGAACTGAATGCGGTTCCAGTCGCACGCGAACGACGCCGCGAGGGCTTTGGCCAGCGTCGTCTTGCCGACGCCGGGCACGTCCTCGATCAGCAAATGACCCTCGGCGGCCAGGCACACCAGCGATAGCTGGATCGCGTCGGCCTTGCCCACGAGTGCATGCCCGATGTTCGTAGCCACCGCTTCAAATACCGCTTGAAACGCATCGGGACTCGCAGCGCGACGACGAACAGCCATGGGCTGTCACGTTAGGGGAACAGTGGACCTAGTTTTTCCCGCGTGCGTGTGATCGCGGTCGACATTGGTGGCACGAAGATGGACGTGGGTGTCGTGGGCGACGACGGCGTGATCCTGCGGCGGGAGCGGGCCGCTACCAACGTGGACGATCCGTGGTCGACGCTGCACGGACTGCTCGATCGTGTCGTAGGCGACGAGAGCGGGCTGGCCGCGGTGGGTGTCGGGTGCGGCGGACCGATGACGCCGAAAGGCGAGACGGTGTCGCCGCTGAACATTCGCGGTTGGCGTGAGTTCCCGCTGCGGGCTCGTCTGGCTGAAGCGACCGGCCTCGACGTTTACATCGACAACGACGCCAAGGCGCTCGCCCTCGGCGAAGGTTGGCGCGGTGCCGCTCAAGGCGAACGCAACTTTCTTGCCATGGTCGTATCCACCGGGGTTGGCGCCGGCATCGTGCTCGACGGTCGCCTGCTCGATGGCGAGACGGCCAACGCCGGCCACATCGGCCACGTGATCGTCGAGCCCGACGGCGCGGTGTGCGCCTGCGGGGGACAGGGTTGCCTCGAGGCCGAGGCGTCGGGCCCGCAGATCGAGATGCGCACAGGGACGCCGGCCGCGCAGGCCGACGCGGCAACCATCGAACGCACCGGCACGCTCGTCGGCCGCGGTATCGCCAGCGTCGTCAACCTGCTCGACCTCAAGCTGGCGTTGGTCGGCGGGTCGGTTGCGCTCGGCATGGGCGATGGCTTTTTCGCCGCGGCCCGACGCGAACTCGACGCCCGCAGTCGCATTGCCTACGCCCGCGGCGCGCGCGTCGCGCCCGTCGGACTCGGCGCCGACGGGCCGTTGATCGGCGCCGCGGCCGTTGCCCTTACCAATCTCGATCACACCCCGTAACGTTCGTTATATGGATCTCACCTGGCCCGCCGAAGCCGAGGAGTACCGGGCAAAAATGCGGGCGTTCCTCGACGCCAACCTGCCTGCGGACTGGCACGGCGTGGGTGCGGTGACGAACGAAGAAGCCGATGAGTTCGTAGCCAAGTGGCGCGTGACATTGGCCAACAACAATCTGCTCGCCGTGTCGTGGCCCACCGAATACGGCGGCGCCGGCCTGTCGTCGTTGGAACAGGTGGTGCTGGCCGAGGAGTTCGCGAAGGCGGGCGTGCCCACCGGTGGGCCCAACGACGTGTTCGGAATCCAGATGATCGGCAACACGCTGTTGCAGTGGGGCACCGAAGAACAGAAGAAGCACTTTCTGCCTCGGATCCTGTCCAACGAAGACACGTGGTGTCAGGGCTACTCCGAGCCCAACGCCGGCTCCGACCTCGCCAACCTCGGCTGCAAAGCCGAAGCCGACGGTGAAGAGTGGGTGATCAACGGCCAGAAGATCTGGACCTCAGCAGGTCACCTCGCCGACTGGATCTTCGTGCTCGCCCGTACCGACCCCGAGGCACCCAAGCACAAGGGCATCACGTTCCTGTTGGTACCGATGACCCAGCCCGGCGTTGAAGTGCGCCCGATCAAGATGATGAGCGGCGAGAGCGAGTTCAACGAGGTGTTCTTCGACGACGCCCGCTGTCCGATCGAAAACGTGGTCGGCCAGGTAAACGGCGGATGGGCCGTCGCGATGACCCTGCTCGGCCACGAGCGCGGCGCGTCCGCCGCGGTGCTGCCGCTGTTGTTCAAAAACGAGATGGACCGGCTGCTCGCGCTCGCGAAGGAGACGGGTCACGCGGACGACCCGCTATTCCGGCAGCGCTTGGCGTGGTGCTACTCCAAGGTCGAGATCATGCGGTTCCTCGGTCTCCAGACGCTGACCAGTTGGCTGCACGGGGGCCAGGCCGGCGCCGGCGCGTCGCTGGCCAAGCTGAATTGGAGCGAATACCACCGCATCTCCACCGAACTCGGTGTCGACCTGCTCGGCATGCAGGCCACGGTGCCCACCGGCCGCGCGCCCGGTTCGGCGTTCAACCCCGACGACCCGGGTGCGCCGAACAGTTCGATGTCGTGGGCCGCGAAGTTCATGCACGCGCGCGCCGGCACGATCTACGCGGGCACGAGCCAGATCCAGAAGAACATCGTCGGCGAGATGGTGCTTGGCCTGCCCAAAGAGCCCAAGGCCGACGAGGGCCCCTGGGCGGCGTCGAGCAAGCGCGGGTAGTGCTCGCGCTCATTCGGCGTCCCGACCTTTGGTGGGCCGCGGCGCGCCAAGGCTTCGTGCTTTTGCGGCCGGGCCGTCGGGCCCGCGGCTATCTGCACTTCCGGTTGGTGACCCAGTACGGCGGCGACGGGTGTCGGCCTACGGGCGACGACTTCGTGCAGTACATCGAGTGGTGCCGAGCCGAGCGGCGCCGGCGCTAATTCTCGCCTGAACGCCACGTCCCGAAGACAAAGCCCCCCGGGGTTCTGCGCCACCAAAGTGGCGGCGGCTTCAAGCGGTCGGCGCAACAAGTTCGGCGTGTAGGCGTGATGGTTTCATCCAGCCGAGGGTTTGTCGAGGACGGTTGTTGTGCTTGTAGGC
>JACCXE010000402.1 GCA_013697265.1 Actinomycetota bacterium
TGGCGCAGATCCCGATCGTGCGGGCCGAATACGCGGAGCACAGTGAATACACCGAGCTCAACCTGGCCGCCGAAGACGAGGCGTTGTTTTGGAGCGACGTTGCCGTGCTCGTGGTCAACCTGTTCAAGCTGGAAGACCCGAACGACGTAAAGATCCTCGGCACCGAGCTGCGCCTCGAGGCAGACATCGGCGGCGTCATCGTGCGCGGCATCATCGACCGCCTCGAGTTGGCCCCCGACGGTGCGCTCGTGGTCACCGACTACAAAACCGGCACGTCGCCCAAGGTGCAATACGAAGGCAAGCGGATGGGCGGCGTTCATTTCTACGCCGCGCTGTGCGAAGCCACGTTTGGCCGCCGCCCCGACCGCATCCAATTGCTGCACCTGCGCGAACCCGAAGCGATCATCAACGTCCCCACAGACCAGTCGGCCCGCGGCTTGAAGATCCGCGCCGCGGCGGTGTGGAAGGCGATCGAGAGCGCGTGCGCGCGAGACGACTTCCGGCCCAACCCGGGTCCGTTGTGTAGCTGGTGTTCGTTCCAGCAGTGGTGCCCCACCTTCGGCGGCAACCCGGCCGACGCGCCCCGCAAAAGCCGCGACGAGTTCGGCGAATTCCCCCACGTCGTAGAAGAGGCCGAAGCCGTCCTACTCTGACCGGGTGGCGACGCTGACATCTACCGCGGTAGACCGATTCGACTTGCGTTTCGACCACCGCGTCGACGCGCTGCGCGGCAACCCGGCCATGGACCGGCTCTTCTACACCGCGTCGTTCCTCGCCGACCACGGCGCGCTGTGGATCGCGCTAGCCATCGTGCGGTTTTTCACCGGCATCGGCGGGGCCGAGGCTGCGCACTTCGCGGGCATCCGTGCGGTCTGCGCCGAGTGGGGCCAAGCCGTGTTCATCAACTTGGGCGTGAAGTCACTGTTCCGCCGCCAACGGCCCGTCATCGCGGAACCCCGGCCGTTCTACCTGCGCACGCCGCGGACGACGAGCTTTCCCAGCGGCCATTCCACCGCAAGCTTCACCGCCGCGGTGCTGCTCAGCCAGGGAACAGGGTGGGCGTGGTTTTTGTTTCCCCTCGCAGCAATCGTTTCGTTCAGCCGGATATACGTCCGCATCCATCACGCATCGGACGTGATCGGGGGCGTGGCCGTAGGCCTGGCCATCGGCGTCGCGGTCGCCCACTTCGCCCCCCTACCCTGAGGCCTGACAAAAGGACCCCCGTATGAGCGCTCTTCCGCCGTTCGCCGTCACCTACGACTACCGCTGCCCGTGGGCGCGCAACATGCACGAGCAGCTCATCGCGGGGCTCCGTGGCGGCGCCGACTGGCGCGTCACCTTCCTGCCGTTCTCGTTGAACCAGGCCCACGTCGAAGAAGGCGACACCCCCGTGTGGGACAACCCCGAAGCCGGCCCCAACCTGCTCGCCGGGCTTGTGTCGCTCGTGATCCGCGACGAATACCCCGACAAGTTCCTCGTCGCCCACGAAGCGTTGTTCGCGGCCCGCCATGACAAGCAGCTCGACACCCGCGAGCCCGCGGTGCTGGCCGAAACGCTGGCGAGCGTTGGCCTCGACGACGGCAAGATCCTGGCCGAGGCGGGCACACCCGAACGCAACGAACAGTTCCGCGAGATCCACATGTCGTCGGTGCGCGACCACAAAGTGTTCGGCGTGCCCACCTTCATCGTGGGCGACGCGGCCACGTTCGTGCGCATGCGCGGCCGTCCCGAGGGCGACAACGCTGGCGCGATCAACGCGGTCGAACGGGTGGTGGGCTTGATGACAGAGTGGCCGCAGCTAAACGAGTTCAAGTGGACCTCGGTTCCGCAGTAAACCCATGAACACACCAACGCGACTGTCCGACGCCGAAGCAGTGATGTGGGCCGCCGAGAGCGACCCCGCGCTCGCGTCCGCCTTCATGAGCGTCACCTTTCTGGACGGGCCGGTCGACCTCGAGCGCTTCACCCGCCGCATCGCCGGAGCCGTCGCCGGTACCGATCGCATGCGCCAGCGCATCGAGTCCGCGCCGCTCGCCGGGCGGGCGTCGTGGAAGGAAGACCCCGACTTCGACCTGGGCCGCCACATCCGCCGCGAGGTGCTGGTCGGCGCCGACGACCGCACCCTGCTCGACCACGCCGGCAAAATGCTTGGCGACACCTTCGACCCGAACCACCCGTTGTGGCAGCTCACCATCGTCGAAGGCCTCACCGGAGGGCGCAGCGCGCTGCTGGCCAAGTTCCACCACACCGTCACCGACGGCGTGGGCGGCGTGCGCCTGTCCGCCTCGTTTCTCGACCTGTCCGCCGATGAGCAACCGGTGCGCGCCGCGCCCGACCCCACCATCGACGAGGCCGAGGCCCAAGGCGCCGGCGGCATCGTCGGCTTCGTGAACGGCTTCGCCGAATCGGCGCTCGAAGCGGTGCGGCGCCCGATGCAGATGGGCCAGGCCGTGTTCGACCAGTTCCGCGGCGACCCGATTGGCAACGTCCGATCCACCGTCGAACAACTCGTAGTCACCGACAAGGGCCACTCGCCGATCTGGGTCGGCCAACGCAGCGCCGATCGTCACCTCGAGGTGCACCGCGTCGCGCTCGACGACGTGAAGTCGTCGGCCAAACAGCTGGGCGGCACCATCAACGACCTGTTCGTCACCGCCGTGGTCGGCGCCGTCGGCCAGTACCACCGAGCGCGGGACTGCGAGGTCGACGACTTTCGCGTGTCGATCCCGTTGAGCACCCGCAGCGACAAGTCGGTCGGCGGGAACGACTTCGTGCCCGCCCGCGTCCTTTTGAACGCGTCGAAGGATCCGCTCGAGCGCTTCGCCGCCATCCACGCCCGGCTCAACGACGTCAAGACCGCCCGTTCGCCCGGCCTGGGCTGGGCGTTGGCCGGCATGTTCACGTCGCTGCCCTCCCC
>JACCXE010000436.1 GCA_013697265.1 Actinomycetota bacterium
CGCTTCGGCTTCGGCCTTGTTCGGCGCCTTGATGTTGACCTCGGGCTCGAGGATGGGCACGAGGCCGCCCCGCAGCACCTGCTTGCCAATCTCGAATTGCTGGGCCGCGATGGCGTTGACGCCGGCCTCGTTGGCGTCGTTGATCACCGAGCGCTCCTTGGTGCCGAAAATTCCCTTGGCCACACCGCGAGCGAGCAGCGCGTCGAGTTCGGGCATCGGCTTCATGAACTGCACGTTGTCGACCTCGTCCGCGAGGCCCTTGTCGATCTTGAGGAAGGGGACAACGCCCTTCTTCGACCACAGGTAGTCGGCGGTGTCTTGACCCGCGACCTGGCGCTCCATCGTCATCTCGAACAGGATCGCGCCGAGGATGCGCTCGCCGGTGAAGGCCGAGCTTTCGATGATGCGGCTGCGCATGGCGTGCATGGTGTCGAACATCTCTTCTTCGCCGTTGTATTCAGATTCCTCGACGCCGTAGAGCGACAAGGCCTTGGGCGTGGAACCGCCGCTCTGATCGAGGGCGGCGATGAAACCGTGGCCGGTGCGGACCTTTTCCAGCTGTTCTGCGTTCATAGTGATCCCTTCTTAGCGCCCGCGCACGTGGCGCAGAGTCCTGCCGATGTCGAGCAGGTGGTGATCGACTTCGTGTTGCACGTTTCGTGCTGTCCAGGCGAGCGAGAACTCGACCGGCTCGCGTACCCAGACGCGATCCCAAGCGTCGCCGGGCACGCCAGCGAAGGCGGTCGACAGGGCGTTAGCGGCCACCTCGACCTCGTCGGCGACCGCCGCCGGCTCCTGCTCGTTGTACTTGCGATCAACTACCGCTTCGTCGCGGCCGAAGGGCGGGAAGATGGGCCGGTCTTCGGCGAGCGTGACGTTGACGCGTTCCACGTTGAGGTCTAGGGCGTCACGCACGTGGCAGGCGTATTCGAGCGCCGACCACTCGTCGGGCGCGGGACGGGTTCGGAGCACCGCGAGCAGGTCCTCGTTCGGCAACCCGCGAGTAAGCGGTGCCCGCACGCGCTTGCCGACCTTGGCGATCGATTCACTGACCGAGGCGGGTTCGACGTCGTCGAAGGCGAAGCCGCACTCGCCGCACGTCCAGCCCTCGCGGGGCACGTCCCACGCGCCGAACGGACTCACTTGGAAGCAGCCTCGACGAGTCGGCGGGCGATCACCTTCAGCGTGAGGGTTTCGTCGGCGCCTTCGAAGATGCTCAGCACACGGGCGTCGACGAAGTAGCGACTCACGGGGAACTCCTCGGCGTAGCCCATGCCGCCGTGAATTTGCAGCGCCTCGCGCGTCACCCACTCGGCGGCGCGGCACACGTAGGCCTTTACGAGGCTGGCCTCCATGGAGCCTTGGCCCTTGGCCATCAGGCGAGCGACTTGGTAGCTGAACTGGCGGGTGGCCTGGATCGTCGCGGCCATGCGGGTGAGCTTGGCCTGCGTCAGCTGGTAATCGGCGATGGGCGACCCGAACACCTTGCGGTTCGCCGCATAGTCGGCGGCCGCTTCGTACGCGGCCTGCATAACGCCGATCGCACGCGCCGCGGTCTGGAGGCGACCGTTCTCGAACCCGGCCATCTGCATGTAGAAGCCTTTGCCTAGGCCGTCTTCGAGGCCGATCAGGTTGGCCTTGGGGACGCGCCACGCGTCAAAGGCCAGCTCGTAGCTGTGCATGCCGCGGTAGCCCAGCGTGTCGATCGGGCGGCCTTCGAGTTTGCCTCCGGTTGGCTGAGCGAGCTCAAAGCCGTGCCCGTCGCCGCGTTCTTTCGGAGCGATGAGCAGAGACAGGCCACGGTGGCCCGAGTCGGGAGCGCCCGTGCGTACGAGCAGCATGAGCGCGTCGGCCCGGGCCGCGAACGTGCACCAGGTCTTGACCCCGGTGACCACGTAGTCGTCTCCGTCGAGCACGGCGCTCATCTTCACGCCAGCGACGTCGGAGCCGAAGTCCGGCTCGGTCACTGCAACCGCCGCCATCACCTCGCCCGTGGCCAGCTTCGGCAGCCACTCTTGCTTCTGCTCCTCGGTGCCGCCTTTGAGCAGGGCGCGGGTGAGGATCTCGGGCCGCGTGATCAGCGAGCCGCCGACCCCGAGGCTGCCCCGGCTCAACTCTTCGGTAGCCACGACCATCGACATATATTCGTCGTCGCTGCCCGTGGCCCAACCGCCGTACTCCTCGGGCACCGACAGACCGAACGCCCCGAGTTCGGCGATGCCGCTGATGATGTCTTCGGGGATGTCGCCGTTGGTGCGGTGGACGTGCTC
>JACCXE010000438.1 GCA_013697265.1 Actinomycetota bacterium
CGCACCCGGCGCCCCCGCTACGCGCTCACGGCGACTCAATGCCCGCGCCTTAGCCATTCCTGGGATCCGGGCGCCGCTGCCCCGCGCTCGGGGGTGTGCGAGTTCCGGCACGGCGCGGGCGCGCGCCGAGGCGCCTAGCGACGCGTACACGTCGAGCGTCGAGGGTCCGGACCTACCGCCTTCGAGGGTGTTCACGTTCAGCGCGCCTGACGCGCTGCGCGCGCGCAGCGAAGAGATCGCGGGCAGGTCGCCCCGATCAAGGTCGTCCAGCGACAGGTGGTCGAAGGCGAAGATCAGGACGCGTTTTGCTGGAGGCAACGCCGCGCCCCGAGGCGGCGCAGCCGCATAGCTGAGCCCGCTAAGCCCGACGAACGCGAGCACGGCGGCGAGCACGATCGCCCCGATCCGCTGGCGAGCGGCTGTGAGGCGCGACACGAGCGCCGCGGTGACATCGCGGCCTTGTTTGGCCCGATGCACGAAGCCACGCCACGAACGTCCGGTGTGGCGGTGATCGACGTCGACCGGTCGCTCTTGCACCGCGGCGCCGGCTCGCGCGATGTCGATGGTCATGCCTACCTCCACACCAAAGCGAGGTGCCAGCGTGATGGCGCGCAGATGCTCGCCGTCGACCAAACGTTGCCCCGACAGCGGCGCTTCTTGGTCGAGGTCAACGGCGCGACGGATACCAGCCCGCGCCAACCGTTTGACCAGCCCGAACCCCCCGCGACCGTCGGCCGAGGGTAAGACCCCGACGATCAGGTCGGCCCCGCCGGCTAGCAACGGGCTCAGCCCGGTCGCGGTAGCCCCGAGGTCAGCGTCGGCCAGCAGATACCTGTCGGCGTGCGGGGTTGCGGCCACACCAGCAGCTATGGCTCCTCCTTTGCCGCCGTTCACCTCGAGGCGCACGACCTGCGCACCGGCCCGGCGGGCGCGTTCGGCCGTGGCGTCGGTTGAACCGTCGTCGACCACCCAGACTTGATCCACTCCGGCCAGCGCGGCCAGTGCGGTCACGGTCGCTTCGATCGACTCGACGGCGTCTTTCGCCGCAACCAACGCGACGGTTGTCATGACGCGAGTGGGTCGAACACACTCCGGGGCCGGAGCCCACCGAGCCACAGAACGACGCCGTAGATCGCCAGGCCTGCGACCACCCCAACCACAACCGTGGCAACGGATCCGACCCGGCTCGTGCCGTCGATTGCCTCGGCTGCGAACCGGGCACCGATACCACCGAGCACCGCACCGACCGCGACCACCGTCCAGCTCTTGACGTCGAGGGCGAGCACGCGGCGGCGAACCAGCACCGTGACGATCGCGGCCACGGTCACTGCAGCCATCATCGAGTGGGCTAGGCCGACCCAACGCAGTGTGGTTGTGTCGTGCCCGGTGGCCAGTGTCGCCAGCCCGAGTACTCCTGCTGCTCCCCCGGCCAAGGCCGCCAACGCCGGAGTGCGCACGTCGTTGGTCGCGTATGACACTCGGGCCGCGAACAGCGACCACGAATAGGCCGACAGGCCCAGTGCGTAGCCGGCGAGCGCGGCGGCGACCACAGAAGAGCCGGTGCCGCGCGATAGCTCGCCAACCGCCAGCGCTCGGACGACCCACGGCGCCAGGGCCGCGAGCAGAGCGGCGGCGGGTGCGGTGAGAAACAGCGCAGTCGTCAGTCCCCGGCCGGCAGTGGCCCGCACACCGGCTGCGTCCCCTCCGGCCCAGGCCGCGGCCAGGCGCGGATAGGTGACGGTGGCGATCGGGTGCCCGAGCAACGCATGCGGCAGCAGGAAGAGCGTGAAACCGATTTGGCAGGCGACGACGCCTCCGGGAACGCGTCCCGCGACCACCAGCGAGGCCAGCAGGAACACCTGGGCGGGGATGACCACGAGCGCCGCCCAGCCGACCTCAGATCGGGCCACGGTCACGTCCCCCGATCGCCACGTGGGAGCAATCGAAAGGCCGGCCCGGGCGGCCGCGATCGCGGGGATCAACGTCATGCACATGACGCCGGCCAGCGCTCCACCGCCGAGCAACACCTTGTCGGCCACACCGACGTCGAGGTCCGTGGCTCCCCGGAACCAGAACAGGCCGAGGGCCACGGTGACCACGACGTTATTGGCGACGGGCGCGAGCGCCGCGGCGCCGAATCGTCCGTCGGCGTGCAGCGCGGCGGTCACCACGGCACCCCAGGCATAGAACAGCAACTGCGGCAACACGAAGATCAGCAGGAACGCGCCGAGCCGAACCTGCGCGTCACGGGTGGACGCGTCGTTGCCCGAAAACACCAGTTCCATCGCGGGCCGGGCAAAGATCGCACCGAGCACCACAATCGGCACCAGTACCACTAGCGCCCGCCCGAGCAGCGCACTGGCGAACGCACGGGCGCCGTCCCGGTCCCCGTTGGTGATGCGGGTCACAAGGCCGGGCACCAACACGGCTGAAAGCGTGCCGGCGGCCAGGAACTCGAAGAGGATGTTGGAGACCTGGTTCGACGCTTGGTACGTGTCGCCCAGTCGCGTCGCTCCCAACGCGCCGCCCAACACCACGATCCGGACAAAGCCGGTGAGGCGCGACACGAGGTTCCACGTCGTCACGGTCGCGGCGTCGCGACCGGCGCTGCGGGTGACCGAAGGGGTCGGTGTCGTCATCCCCCGGCCGCGGGAGCGGCGCGATCGGCCCCCGGCCCGCTGCCGTAGTCGCCGATCACCAGGCGGTCGAAGTCGCGCAGTGCGAGCACAGCAGCCACGCGTCCTTGGGTCGAGCGGATGTGGTCCACCGTGCTCAGCCGCGCATTGTCGGGCGTTTCCCGCAGGACACCAACGAGCGAAACACCGATCTCCTCGTCGGGGCCACCATCGGCGACCAGCACTCGGGCCGGCATCGACGCGCCCAGCGCCCGGACCAGCGGCTCGAGCAGGCCGCTCGGAGGCCCGTCCTCGAGCACGAGGATCCGGGCATCCTCGCCGGGAGCCGACGCCCCGTCGCCCGAGTCGAGATGCACGAGGTTCTTCGCGGCTAGAGCAGGAAGGGTCGGCCCACCCCCGACGAGGAAATCCTGGGCTAGGCGAGCGGCGGCCGCGGCGATCGCCGTGTCGAGGCTCGTCGGCCCGACAATGCCCAGCGATTCGCCGATGTCGGCCAGCGTGGTCGGCGACTCGTCGCTCCACGCGTTGTCGATTCGGACGGTGCCGGCGTCGATCGCGCCGGCCGCGGCGAGGACCGCGTGCATCTTGTCGGTGATGTCGCTGCTCAAGGTCTCAGGCGCCACGGTCAGCACCCGCACGCCTTCGAGTCGTCCGGTCACCAGGGCCGTCTCGGCGTCGTCGCCGAACTTGCTCCATAACGACAACGCTCCGCGGGCATCAGCCGCCTCCTTGCGGACCGTGGCGATCCGGTCGTCAAGCAGCTTCACGGTGGCCTGGTTCACCACTGTCGCCCCCAAAACGATGCCCAGTGCGAGGGCGAGGAACACAGCCGTGAGCGACACCAGGTGAAAGCGGAACGAAATCATCGAATGGAGTCCCAAAGAATGCCAAAGGCCTGCGCGAAGAAGTCGCGCACCGTAAACCCTGCGACCAGAAACGCGATAGTCACCGCGGCCAAGAGCATGGCCAGATCACGCTTGCGAATGCGTCGCTCGTAGAGCCGGCTCACACCTTTGGCGTCGACGAGGATCGGCCCGATCTTGAGGCGCACCAGGAAGGTCGAGGCCATCCCCGACCGGCCCTTGTCCAAGAAGTCGATCATCGAACCATGGGAGC
>JACCXE010000343.1 GCA_013697265.1 Actinomycetota bacterium
CCGGCGAGGGCACCCTGGCCTGGATGAACGAGCGCAACCGCCTACTCGGCGAAGCGGCTTCGTTGTTGCGCGCCGCGCCCGAAGACGTGGTTGCCGCGGTCACCCGCACGCTTGAACGAACCAAGCAACTCGAGCAAGAAGTACGCACGCTCCAGGCCGCGGGCGCGCGGGCCGAAGCGCCGGCTCTCGCCTCCGGTGCCGTCGACGGAATCGTGATCGCCCGACGCGACGGGCTCGTGCCAGACCAACTACGCGACCTTGCTGTGGCGGTCCGCGACCAAAGCGGCATCCGCGCCGTAGTGTTGGGTGGCTCGCCGGAGGCGGGCAAGGCTGCGCTCGTCGCGGTGGTGAACAAGGCCGGACGCGACGCGGGCCTCCACGCCGGCGCGTTGCTCAACGACGCGTCGAAGGAGGTACAGGGTGGCGGCTCGAAGAACCCCGATATGGCGATGGCCGGCGGCAAGAACACCGACGGTATCGACGAGGCGTTGAACATCGCCCGCGTCGCGGCGGGCATCGCGTAGCCCTTGCCCCGCGCGCTCGCCCTCGACCTGGGGTCGGTTCGTATAGGTGTGGCAGTAACCGATCCCGGCCGCGTGATCGCATCGCCCTCCGAAGTGATCGACCGCGGCGCCGATCACGTCTCCGACCACGCGCGGATTGCCGCAGCTGCCACCGACGCGGAGGCGACGGTGGTGGTGGTGGGCCTGCCCCGAGCGATGAGCGGAAGAGACAGCGCGGCAACCACGCTGATTCGGGCCGAAGTGGAGGAAATGCGGGCGGTGCTGCCCATCCCCGTAGTGCTGTGGGACGAACGCCTCAGCACCGTTACCGCGCAGCGAGTGCTGATCCAGGGCGGCGTCCGACGAAAAGCCCGCAAAACCACCGTGGACAAAGTGGCGGCCGCCGTGATCTTGCAGTCCTGGGTAGACGCGGGCTGCCCCGAGGACTGACTCCGCAACCCCGCGGGGTAGTTTCAATGACATGCCGAGGACACACAGTTGATGGGTCGCGGCCTGCGCGTCGTTCTTATCGCGGTTGTCGCGTTCGTGTTGGTTGCCGCGGGCGGCGTGGCGTGGTTCCAGCGCCAGGTCAACCCGCCCGGCGCTGCCGGGTCGCCGATCAGCGTCACGATCCCGCCGGGGGCGTCGTCGAGCGCAATCGCTGCGATCCTCGACGACAAGGGCGTGATCAAGAGCGCCCGCGTGTTCAAGCTCTACCTGAAGCTGCACCCGACCAACGGGCTTGAGGCAGGCGCGTACACGCTGCGCGCCCGTGAGTCGTTCGGCAGCGTCATCGACAAACTTCAATCTGGCCCCGAAACCACATTCGACCGCCTGACAATCCCCGAGGGCTACACCCTCAAACAGATTGCGGCGAAGGTCGGTCAATTGCCCGGGCGTTCCGCCGAGGCATTCCTCGCCGCCGCGGTCAGCGGCACGATCCGCTCCGAGTTCCAACCGGCGAACGTGAACAACCTCGAGGGCCTTATCTTCCCGGATACGTATTTCGTGGAGAGCAAAGACACCGAGGCCGTGATCCTCAAGCGGATGGTCGACCAGTTCGACACGATCGCTACCGAGGAGGGGTTGGCCAAGGGCTCGTTGGGCCACACGCCCTACGAAACGCTCACGATCGCCTCGCTGGTCGAAAGCGAAGGCAAGGTCGCGAAAGACCGCCCCAAGATCGCTCGGGTGATCGAAAACCGTCT
This sequence comes from Actinomycetota bacterium, assembly GCA_013697265.1. GTDB lineage: Bacteria > Actinomycetota > Acidimicrobiia > Acidimicrobiales > JACCXE01 > JACCXE01. The sequence goes on from JACCXE010000343.1 coordinate 1,712, forward strand.
CAAGGCCGGAATGATGCTGCAAATCGACGCCACCGTGATCTACGCGCGCGGCGGCGTGCGCCGCCCCGGCGGTCGCGTGCTCTTCAGCGATCTCAAAACGCAATCGCCGTACAACACCTACGTGGTCAAGGGGCTGCCTCCGACGCCGATCAGCGCCACCGGCCGCGCCGCGCTCAGGGCCACGCTCAATCCGGCCGACGGGAAATGGCTCTACTACGTGAAGTTCCAGACCGACGGAACCCATCAGTTCTCCGAGACGCTCGCCCAACACAACGCGGCCGCCGCCGACGCGAAGCGCCGCGGCGTCAACCCCTGACCATGTCCACAACGGGGGCTACCCGCGTCGCCGGGGTCATCGGCGACCCGGTGCGCCACTCGCTGTCGCCCGTGATCCATAACGCCGCGTTCGCCGAGGCCGGCTTGGACTGGACCTTCGTTGCCTTCGAGGTGCTCGACGGTGACGCGCCGGGCGCGGTCGCCGGGGCCCGGGCCCTTGGCATCGACGGACTCTCGGTGACGATGCCGCACAAGGCGACGGTGCTCGAAGCGCTGGACCGGTTGTCGCCAACCGCCACCAAGCTCGGCGCGGTCAACGCGATCGCGCGCGAGGGCACCGAATTCGTCGGCCACTCTACTGACGGCGCCGGCCTCATAGACGCACTCGCGTTCGACGAAGGCTTCGCGCCCGAGGGCAAGACGTGCGCGGTGATCGGCGCCGGGGGCGCGGCACGGGCCGTGATCCTCGCGTTGGCCGACGCCGGCGCGAACAGCGTGATCGTGATCAACCGCACCCCGGCCAACGCCGAAATCGCTGCGCTCCTAGCCGGGCGCGTTGGCGTGGTCGGCACCGAGGACCTGGTGCGTGATGCCGATCTGATTGTGAACGCCACGCCTGCAGGCATGATTGGAAACGACACGCCCGCGATCGACCCAACGCTGTTTCACTCCAACCAACTCGTCGTCGACCTCGTCTATGCGCCGCCGCTCACGTCGACCATCCAGGCCGCCCGGGCCGCGGGTGCCCACGCCGTGGGTGGGCTCGGAATGCTCGTGCACCAGGCCGCGCATGCATTCACCCTCTGGACCGGTCAAGAGGCGCCGCTGCCGGCGATGTCGGCGGCGGCGATGGCTGCGTTGGCCCACGGTCGACGGTGACCGCCGCCGACAT
>JACCXE010000455.1 GCA_013697265.1 Actinomycetota bacterium
GCTCGTGCGGTCGATGACAAGAACTGCAGCGACTTCACGACGCAGGCCGATGCGCAAGCGCATCTTCGAGATGACCCGTCGGACCCGGACAGGCTCGACGACGACGGCAACGGCATCGCCTGCGAGAGCAACGGTGGAGCGCAGGACCGTAACCCTGTCGCCACCGCGACGGTGCGCGTGATTGCTGTGCCGGCAACGACGGTTGCGAGCACTGGGCCACGTGAGAATCTCATTGCGCTCGGCGGCGCAGCAGTTGTTCTTCTGCTTGCCGGTTCGCGGCTGCGTGGTCGCAAGGCGTTCGGCGCGCACTTCAACTAGGCCCTGAACGCAAAGAAGCGCCCCACCCGTCCGACACGAGGTCAGAGGGTGGGGCGCTCTTTGCCGCTTTGGGGTTAGCGGGACGTTGGCCGGTGCCGCGATCACTCGGCGCCGACGCTGGGCTATGCGGCGTCGTCGATGGTGATGCCGCCTTCGGCAATGTTTTCGGTCAACGAGTTCAACGCCCGGATGACGTTGGCGTGGGTGTCGTAGCCTTCAGCGGAGTCGGCCATAACACGCCCGTTGGTGGCGACTATCCGCCATCGCCATTCGCCGCGGAGGTCTTGGTACACAACGATTCGCGTCTAGTCCCCTATCGGTGGTGGCGGTATGACGGGTGCGGCGACGGTGAGCGATGACACGTCGGCGACGGCGCGTTGTAGCCGTCTTGTTTGACGTCGTCGAGCTTGGCTTTGCTGGTGGAGAAGGACCGGATGAGCCAGACGATGGTGGCGGTCGCGGCGGCCATGACCGCGGGGGACGGGTCAGCTACGGCGAACCATGCGAGGGCGGCGTCGCCTAACGCGGCGGGTTCACGGCCGAGACGTGACAGGAACTTGCTTACAGGTCGACTCACCGTCACCACCGAAGACTTCTAGGGTGAACGACATGCATCGCTGGGGGAAACACACGGTTGTCGCCTTTGCCGCGCTCGTGGCAATGAGCGGCATTGGCGGCATTGGCGGCATTGGCGCCATTGACGCGTCACCGGCAGCCGCCGCAGCGTCGGCAGCGGACGCAGTCGCCGGGTGTCGCAGTGCCATCGGCACCGTGCCCCAAGTCGGGGAGCGCAGCTGCCGCAGCGTCGAGCAGGTACTGCGGGGCTTCGCCAACGGCTGTCGGAACCTGGGACAAGCCGACACGTGCGCCGTGTTCGACGGTCGCCAAGTGGGCCCGTCGCACATGCAGGCCTACGCCAAGAGCTGGACCCATCGCGCCCTGACGCTGCAGCGCGAGCTCGACGACGACGTGGCATTCGCGCGCTCCACGATCTTGCACACCCACAACACGTTCAACTCGCCGGTGTACGCGCCGCCGACGCTGACGAACCAAGACCCCAATCAGATCTATTCGATATTCGACCAACTCCAGATGGACATCCGCGCCATCGAGATGGACGTGCACTGGGTGCCCTCGGCCTACGGCACCGCGAATACGGGCTTCAACGCCGTCACGCTTTGCCACGGCCAAGTGCAGGCGGGCGTGCACCTTGGCTGCACGATCGACCGCCCCCTCGAGTTCGGTCTGGCCGAACTGCGCAACTGGCTGGAGCAGCCCGAGAACAAGCGCGAGGTCGTGCTGCTCTACCTCGAGAACAACCTCGATGAAAACGTGCTGGCCCACGACCTGGTGGCGCAGGCCCTGCAGCGTGGTCTCGGCGACCTGATCGTTCGCCCGCCGGCGGACAAACCGTGCACGCCGCTGCCGACCTTGACTACCCCGGCCACGCTGCGCGCCGCGGGTCACCGCGTGATCATCGTCGGCGACTGCGGGCCCGGCGCGTGGGGCTCGTGGGTCTTCGAGCGCGGGGACAAAAAGAACTGGGTCGAATCTGGCTCGGGCCCCGGCGGCGACTACCCCGGGCTCAAGACGGGCTGCGCGACTGAACGCAAGCGCGTCGGATCGGGCCAGGCCATAGTGCGTTGGTACGAGGACTCCACCTGGCTCACGGCGATGGTCGAGGGCGACTCGCCTCAGCTCACGAGCATCGAAGCCTCGAAGATGGCGGCCTGCGGCGCCACGCTCATCGGCTTCGACCAACTCACCCCGGAGGACCCCCGCCTCAACGCCGTCGTGTGGTCGTGGGCGAAAAACGAGCCGGTACAATCCGCTGGTCGCTGCGCCACCTCAGCGCCCGACAGCTACTTCCACGCCAAACCCTGCACCGAACGGCATCGCTTCGTGTGCGCCAACGGTCCCGACCACTGGCAGCTGACAAAGGCGGCCGGGAGGTGGAGCGAGGGCGTCAAGGTTTGTCGACGCGAACTTCGGTACAGCCGGTTCGCGACCCCTGCGAACGGCTGGGAAAACACACTGCTTCGTCAAGCCGCAGGCAGCCGCGAAGTGTGGATGAACTACGCCAGCACCCGGGCCGGCCGCTGGATGCCGGTACCGGCCAAGCAATATTCATTCCTGCCCGCGTAATCGCGAAGCAGACTGCTTGCATGCTTCCGGGCGCGGGCGAACTTTGGGCTGACCTCGACCCACTCGTGCGTCATTGCAATCACGGTTCCTACGGCGCGGTACCCCGGCCGGTGCGTGAGCACCGCAACGCACTGCAACGGCGGGCCGAGGCCAACCCCAACCAGTGGTTCCGCTTCGAACTGCCCGAACTCCTCGAACGCGCTCGCCTTCACATGGCCGACTTCATCGGCGTCAGCGCCGACAGCGCGGCCTTCGTTCGGAACGCTACGACCGGGGTCAACGTTGCGCTCCAGGCGGTGGGTCTGCGCGAGGGCGACGAGGTGATCGTCACCGACCACGTGTACGGCGCGGTCCTGCGCACCGCCCGCCGGGCGACGGAACGAGTCAACGGCACGACGCGCATCGCAGCGATCGATTTGGTCGACGATGTCGACGCGCACGTCGACGCGTTCCTTTCGGTAACGAACGACCACACCCGCGCCGCCGTCATCGACCACATCGCCTCCCCCACCGGCCTCGTGTTGCCCGTCAACGAAATCGTCGCCGCGTTGCGCGCTCGGGGCGTTGTGACCATCGTCGACGCGGCACACGCGCCGGGCAGCCGCGAACTGACCGTCTCGGACATCGGCGCAGATTTCTGGACCGGCAACTTCCACAAATGGCTCTCGGCCCCTCGCCCGTGTGCCGCTCTCGCCGTCAACGACGAGTGGCGCCCCCGCACCGAGCCGCTCGTCGCCAGCGTTGGACTCGAAGCCGGGTTTCCCACGAGCTTCGCGTGGCAGGGCACCGACGACTACACCGCGTATCTCTGCCTTGAGCCGGCGGTGCGCGTCCTCAAGTCTTTCGGTTGGGAGACGCTGTGGCGCCACAACGATGAGCTGGCCGCGTTCGGCGGTCAGATGGTCGCCGATGCCCTTGGTGTCGAGCCGGTCCTACCGACCACCGCCCGGGGCCCCATGACCCTCATCCCGTTACCCGACGGCGTAATCACCACCGACCTCGAAGCTCGTGGGTTCATCAAGCGCGTGTCCGACGCGCTCAACGTGGAGATTGCGGCCAATCCGTTCCGGGGCCAGGGCTACCTGCGGCTGTCGGCCCACGCGTACAACGACGAATCGGACTACGAAACCCTCGCTAAGGGTCTGCCGGGCCTGCTCGCCGTTTAGTACGACTTAGCGCGCGCTCCCGTCGAGGTGGGCGGTTTCGTTGAACGACACGAGGGTGGGCAGATCGCCGCCGGTTCGCACCCGCGAGACCGAGGCCACGTCGCAAAAGAGCCGCATCGCCGAATCGTCGCCGGTGCCGACCGCCCACGCGACCGCGGCCTTGATCGGCGACACGTGGCTCACGACGACGACGTCATTTGCGGACGCGTCGGCGGCCAGTGACGCACAGGCCTCGCGGACGCGCTCGCCTACCTGGGCCAGCGACTCGCCCCCCGGAGGCACCCAGGACGAGTCGGTGCGCCAGTGTTGCCACACCTCGCTCGGCACGTCGGCCAAGGGTGACCCGTCGAACTCGCCGTAGTCGACCTCGATCCAGCGATCGTCGTATTCGACCTCGACCTCATTGCCGAATGCGGCGGCGATCGCCGTCGCGGTCGCCCGGGTGCGCAGCAGCGGGCTCGACACGATGCGCAACGGTTGCGGGGCGGAACGACTGAGCGACGCGCCGATCGCCTTGGCCTGCTGTACGCCGACGACGTCGAGAGGCACGTCCGCCCGGCCGAGCAGCAAGCGTTGCGCGTTGGCCGCGGTGCGGCCGTGTCGGGCCAGGATCAGCACGGCGTCAGTGTGCCCGCGGTGACAAACGCGTGCCGCCGAGCCGGATCGGCGAGACCAAATCGCCGCACGATGTTCCAGGCCACCGCCAACCCGAGCAGTTCGCGCACCACGAAGACCAGCGGCGCGGGCGCGACGGCGTGTGAGCCGTAGCTGCCGAACGCTGGCCACCAAAACACCTCTTGTTGCGCAAAGACGCCGTCGAGCACGAGATGGGCGAGCAGCCCGATCGGCACGGCGATCAAGTGTTTGCGCAGCGGGCGCCGGTTAGTGGTGGCGATCATCACCACCGCTAACGCGCCGACTGCGAACAGCAGCGTGTGCGCCGGCCCGCGGTGCCCGAGCGGCCCGTCGATCAGATCGGGCAGCAGCGCGCCCATCGCCACGAAGCGGTAATCGAAGGACTGATCACGCAGTACGAACCAAGTGCCCATCACGGCGCAGGCCGCGAACCAGAGGATCACGAAGGTATGAGGATGCGCCCGCACTGTTCGCAGGTCGCGTGCTCGCCCGGTTTGAGGCGAGTGAGGTGATCGAGATCGGCCGCGGACAGGCTCAAATGACAACCGGTACACGCCCCGTTCGCTACGTGAGCCACGGCGACGCCGTCGAGGCGGGGCCGAAGCCGCTCGTAGGTTGCAAGCAGCCCTTGGTCTACGCCTGCTGCCGTTGCGACTCGTTCCGCTTCCAGTCGCTTCAACTCGGCGCCCGCTTCGCCCTCCGCGGCCGCCACCGCGGCCAGGATCGCCGGCGCTTCGGCCGCGATCTGATCGAGTTCGCCTTGGGCTCGGATTTGTTCGTTCAGCAGGGCGTCGCGTTGCTCGAGCAGCTCGAGGGCCTGCTCTTCCAGCCCCCCGGCCTGGGCCCGCAACTGGTCGATCTCGTGGATGATGGCCTGCGCGTCGCGGGTGGCGGACCCAGGGGCCCGCAGCGTGTTGTCGAGCGACGCGGCCCGCCCCTCGACCACGGCCAATTCGCGTTCGACGCCTTCCTCAGCCGCAGCGAGTTCGTCGAGCCGCGTTCCCAGCGCAACGAGCGCGGCCTGCACCGCATGGCGCCGCTCATTCAGATCGTGGGCGGCGCCTCGTTCAGGAAGCGACCCGAGCCGACGTCGCAGATGGTCAATCGCCGTGTCGTGCTCTTGCAACGAACCTAGGAGACTCATGCGTTCCGACAGTAGGGCTCCCAGTCTTCGGGCCAGTCCTTTGGCTCGGTACAGGGCGGCGACGACGGCGGCGGAGTTGTCTGGGGCGGCGAAGTATCCGGCGGTCTTTCGCCACCGCCTTCAGCAGTAGTCGTGGGGGTGCCGCCGCCGGTCTCGGGCAACACGACGTCACCGCCGGGACCGATGAGCACCGTCCCGCTCGTCGTTGGGCCACCACCCTCGGCGGGCCTCAGTGAGCCCTGGTTGCTGATTTGTTTGTTGCCGAGTTGCTTGGGGTCGGGTGCCGGGAACGCCAGCG
>JACCXE010000346.1 GCA_013697265.1 Actinomycetota bacterium
GCGTTGTGTTCTTGGTCATCCAGTTGTTGGGGGGCGGCAGCGGCGCAAACCTCGCCATCGGCGGCACCGAAACCGGCGACAACACCGCGCTGTCCGAGTCGTGCACGACGGGCGACGACGCCAACCAGCGTCAAGACTGCCGCATCGTCGGAGTGATCAACAGCGTGCAGGAGTACTGGGGCGCCGCCGTGCCCGGATATCAAGGCGCCAAGACCGTGTTCTTTTCGGGCAGCACCAACACCGCTTGCGGGGCCGCGTCGTCGGCCACCGGGCCGTTCTATTGCCCGGTGGACCGGCAGGTGTACATCGACCTGTCGTTCTACGACGAGCTGCGGTCGCGCTTCGGTGCCAGCGGCGGTCCGTTTGCCGAGGCCTACGTGATCGCCCACGAGTACGGCCACCACATCGAGAACCTCACCGGGGTACTCGAAAGCGCGAACCGCGATCGCAGCACTGGACCGCAAAGCGCCGGTGTGCGGGTCGAGTTGATGGCGGACTGCTATGCGGGCCGATGGGCCCAAGGGGCGGAGAACACCGGATTCATCGAGGATCTGTCTGAAGACGACATCCGCGATGGCCTCGACGCGGCTGCCGCCGTCGGAGACGACCGGATCCAGCAGGCAACGCAGGGCCGCGTGAGTCCCGAGGCGTTCACGCACGGATCAGCCGAGCAACGCCAGAAGTGGTTTCTGATCGGCTACCGGGCCGAGACAATGGACCGCTGCGACACCTTCGCCGTAAGCAAGGTCTGACCCGCGCCAAGAATGGGGCCGCGCCCGCCTACGTTGGCGGGGCCATGACCCAAGGCCACACCGTCACCACCGCGCCGAGCACCGAACACGTGGAGATCCGCGTAGACGGACAATTGATCGCGGTGAGCGACCGTCCGCTCCTGCTCGACGAAACCGGCTTGCCCCGCCGCTACTACCTGCCCCGTGACGACGTCCGCATGGACCTATTGCGCCCGACCACGTTCAGCACGCACTGCCCGTTCAAGGGCGATGCGTCGTATCTCACGCTCGAACTCAACGGCACGACTCACGATGGCATCGTGTGGAGCTACGAAACGCCGATCAATGGGCGCGACGAGATTGCGGGTTTGTTGTGCTTTTATCCCGACCGCGTCGAGATGACAGTGACGCCGCCGGCTTAGTCCGACGAGATCACTGAACGGGCTTCGGTCATCGCCCGTTCGGCGCCGCGCTTCACCTCGTGTGAGGCGCGCTCGGCTGCTTCCTTGGCGGCCTTCCGGGCCCGTCGGCCGTGCTTGCGGCCCTGCGTCGCGACGTCGTGCATCGTGTGACGCGTCGTTTCCACGCCCGACTTCACAGCGGGCTGCGCCGCCTTGACCATCGGTTGTGCCGCGCTGAGTAGCGCGCTGAGCCGGTCGGCCTTGCGCACCTTGCGGTTCCGGCGCAGGCGCGAGAGTTGCTTAGCCGCCTTGGCCTCGACCTTGGTCAGCCGCTTCAGTTCACCTTCGACGCGGGCGAAACCACTCTCGGCGACTTCGCGGGCGAGATGCTCATCTTCGAACCTGCGCTCGACGCGACGCAGCTTCTCTTTCTTGCTGCGGAAGTTGATCATGCCCAATGTTCCGATGGATGCGGTCTTGCGAATGACGCCCATGGCGCGTTCCTCCAGGTCGATGAATAGCGGTAATGCGATACCCGCCTTGCGAATTCGGTATCCCCCACTAGGGTCCGCGCATGGTTCCGATCATCGTCGTCGTGGTCGTGCTGCTGCTCGTCGTGTTCGCCGTTCTCAGCTTCAACAAGCTGATCAAGCAGCGCAACCAGGTCGCTGACGCGTGGGCCGGCATCGACGTGCAACTAACCCGCCGGGCCGACCTCGTACCCAACCTGGTCGAGGTCGTGAAGGCGTACAGGCTTCATGAGCAGGACACCCTCGAGCACGTCGTCGAGGCCCGCACCCGGGCCCGGGGCGCGGCACAGCAAGGCGACGCCGAAGAGAAAGTGCAGAACGCGGTTGGCTCGCTGCTCGCGGTAGCCGAGGCCTATCCCGACCTCAAAGCCAACACGAACTTCCAGTCGCTCCAAGACGAGCTGGCCACACTCGAGGAGGATCTGTCTTTCGCCCGCCGCTACTACAACGGCACCGTGCGGAACTACAACACAAGCCAAGAGACATTCCCGGTTGTCGTGTTCGCAACGGCGCTGGGCTTCCGCAACGCTGAGTACTTCCAAGCCGATCTCGACGCAAAGGCGGCGCCCAGTGCGCGTATGTAGAGCGGCGGCCGCCACGATGTTGGTGGCGCTGCTATTCACGATCGCATCGCCACGGCCGGCGTCGGCCGAAAGCTTCGGCTTCCACATGGATCACCAGTTGATCGAAATGGCGATCCAACAGAACGGCACGATCGACGTCACCGAGACGCTTGACGTCGACTACGCCAGCGAGGCGCATCACGGCATCTTTCGCAACATCCAGGTGCGCTTCGACTACAACCCCAAGCCCAAGTTCGAACGGGTTTACCAGCTGACCGACATTCATGTGCGCGCGATCGGCGCGTCGGCCAAGAACGACATCAGCGACACGGGCCGCGAGAAGATCTTCAAGATCGGCGACGGCGACAAGACGGTTACCGGCGAACACCGCTACACGATCAGCTACAAATTGCACGGCGCGTTGAACGCGTTCTCGGACCACGACGAGTTGTATTGGAACGTCGTCGGCTTTGGGTGGGAAATCCCGATCGACTCGACCGAGATCCGCGTCACCGCTCCCGAGGGAATCACAAAAGTCGCCTGCTTCACTGGGCCCGACCAGTCGACGCTGCCCTGCGACTCGGCCGCAGTGACGTCGCCGCGCCAGGCAGAGTTTTCACAGGGCGTGCTCATTCCCGGTCAGGGCATGTCGATTGTCACCGCGATCCGCAAAGGCGTAATCGCCCCGGCCGGCGTCGAGCCGATCCTCGACGAGAAGTGGGCCGTGCAACGAGCGTTCGCTGTCACTCCGGCTACCGCCGGTGGCTCTCTAGCCCTGCTTGTGGCGCTCCTGTTTCTCGTGATGCGCGTGATCTGGAAGACGGGCCGCGATCGGCGGACGATCGCGGCGAGCGGCGAGGAGGGCCGGCGGGGCCTATTGAACCGCGCCGGCGGACCGGTGCAGTACCGACCGCCCGACGACGCTCGTCCCGCACAGGTCGGCGTCTTGATCGACGAGCGGGCCGACCCGCTCGATGTCACCGCCACGATCGTGGACCTCGGCGTACGGGGATATCTCGCGCTGGAAGAGACACAGAAAGACGGACTGTTCCGCAAGCCCGACTGGAAGCTCACCAAGGTCAAGCCGGCCGACGACGAATTGCTCATCTACGAGAAGCGTTTGTTCACCGGTCTCTTCGACAGCCGCAACGAGGTGTTGCTCTCCGAACTCAAAAACACCTTCGCCAGTGATCTCCATGCAGTACAGAACAACCTCTACGCCGACTGCGTGCGCACCGGTTGGTTCGCCCGACGTCCCGACAAGGTGCGCAACAAGTACTTGGCGCTCGGCATCGTCGCGCTGGTCGCTTCGATATTGATTCTCGTTGCGCTCGCCGCGGTTACGCACGCGGCGCTACTTGGCATACCGCTCGTGGTCGCTTCGATCGTTTTTGCGGCGGCCCACCGTTGGATGCCGTCGCGTACCGGCAAGGGCAGCGCCGCGCTCGATCAGGCGATGGGCTTCAAGCAATACATGGCGACGGCCGAGGCCGACCGGATGAAGTTCGCCGAGGAAGAGAACATCTTCGCCAAGTATCTGCCGTACGCGATCATCTTCCACGAGACCGAGCGGTGGGCCAAGGCCTTCCGTGGGATCTACGGCGACAATCCGCCGCCGGGGATGGGCTGGTACCACCCCTACGGCACCTGGAGCGCGTTCAGCTTCGGGCACTTCGCCGGCTCGATGTCGAGTTTCGCGGTGCAGACTTCGGGCACGATCGTGTCTACACCGGCCGCATCCGGGGGCAGCGGCTTCAGCGGAGGCGGCGGCTTCTCCGGTGGCGGAGGCGGAGGCGGAGGCGGAGGCGGTTGGTAATGACGGACGCAACACAGACCGGCATGCTCAGCGGCCAGCAGGCGCTCGTCACCGGGGGCGGTTCGGGCCTCGGCCTCGCTATCGCACAACGGCTCGCGGCGGACGGCGCCATCGTCACGATCTGCGGGCGCGACCAGTCCAAGTTGACCCGCGCCCTCGAGACACTTCCTGAATCCGCTCGCGCCACAACATGCGACGTTCGCGACGAAGAATCGATCCGCGCCGCCGTCGCGCACGCGGCCGAAGGCGCCGGCCTGCACATCGCGGTTGCGAACGCGGGCACCGGCACCGCCGGGCCCATCACCACGACCGAACTGTCCACGTGGAATTCGGTGATGGAGACGAACGTCACCGGGGTGTTCCTCACCTTCAAACACGCGGGGGCCGCGATCGCTCGGACGGGGGGCGGTGCACTGGTGGCGATCTCGTCGATCGCAGGCGCATTGACCCACCGCTACATGACGTCCTACTGCGTGTCGAAGGCCGCGGTCGAGATGCTGGTCAAGAACACGGCCGACGAACTGGGCATGGTCGGCGTGCGCGTCAATGCAGTGCGGCCCGGATTGGTGCCGACCGACCTGTCCAGCTTGCTCACCACCAATCCGCAGATACAAGCCGACTACATCGAACAGATGCCGCTCGGCCGGAACGGCACACCCGAAGAGATCGCCGAAGCCGTGCGCTATCTGGTCGGGCCCGAAGCGGCCTGGACCACGGGACAGATCATCGCGGTCGACGGCGGCCACACCCTGCGTCGCGGGCCCGACATGCACACGATGATGGAACAAGCAATCGGTGCCGACGCGCTGCGCACCATGTTGTTAGGAGGCTGACCGTCACCCTCGACCCCGAACTCGCTCCGCTGGCTCGGCGCATCTGGCGCCGGCTCGAACCGCTGCACGCGATCACCTACTTCGCCCCTGAGAGCCACGCCGCGCTCGAAGCCATCGGCATGAAGGGCTTCTGGATGGGTTACTTCGCCAGCCGCAGCGCGGCGATGGGTGCGGCGAGCCCGAATCTGATCATTGCGACCTTCTACAACTTCAACCCGTCGTTGGTTCGTCGCGCCGTGCCCGACTGCTGGAAAATCACCACGCCAACCGCGGTGCTGCGGGCCCGGATCGACGGCGTAGTCGACGCGCTCAACGGCATGGTCAAGCTCGACGTGCAGGAACTGAAAACTCTCGCACCGCTAGCCAAGACAATGGCTGAAGCGGCGACGTCCGACCTCGGTGGTCGTGCGCTGTTTGCAGCCCACGCCGCGTTGGACTGGCCCGAAGGCGGCGCGCCCATGAAGGCGTGGTGGGCCTCGACGCTGATCCGCGAACACCGGGGCGATGGGCACGTCGCCGCGCTGGTCGACGCCGGCATCGCGCCGTGCGAGGCGTTGGTGCTCCAGTCCACCTACACCGCTATCCCGCGTCAGACGCTGCAGATGACGCGCAACTGGCCCGACGACGAGTGGAGCGCGGCCACCGACGCGCTGGCGTCGCGGGGCCTCGTCGGCCCCGACGGGTCGCCAACCGACGCCGGCCGGGCGTGCCTCGCGTCGATCGAGACTCGCACTGACGAACTTGCAACGCGCCCGATCGTGCAGATGGGCGTCGAGGCCGCGCGCGCCTTGGCCGAAGCGGCGCTGCCCGTCGGCCAAGCGGTGATGGCCAGCGGCGTGGTCCCCACGATCACGCCGATGTTCGCCGACGACGACCTGTAGCTACGTCGTAAGCAACTCGCGCACAAGAGCGGCGAGCAACTCGGCCCGCGGCGCCATGGCGTCGATAACCACGTGCTCGTGACGAGCGTGCGCGCCGTCACCTACCGCACCCAACCCGTCAAGAGTCGGCACGCCGATTCCCGCGGTGAAGTTGCCGTCGCTGCCGCCCCCAACACCTTGGCCTCCCAGTACTCCAATTCCGATGCTCGCCGCAATGCGCTTGGCGCGCTCGAACAGCACAGCCGACGATGCGGCATCGAGCGGCGGGCGGTTAAGACCGCCTTCGATTTCGAATGACGTGCCGGGCACCCCGGGCGCCAGCGCTCGAATCGCTGAGTCGACGCGCTGCAACTCGTCGGCGGTCTCACCGCGAATATCGATTTCGCAAACTGCGAAGTCGGGCACCACGTTGCGCGCCGTACCGGCCGACGCCGTGGTGGGAGTAACTGTCGTGCCCTTTGCTGCGTCACCCAACCCGGACACTTGTCCCAATGCTGCTGCGAGCGCGGCTAACGCGTTGGCGCCGTTTTCGGGTTCGAGACCGGCATGGGCGGAGCGGCCGAGCACCTTGAGCCGGTACATGCCGACGCCTTTGCGCGCGGTTTTGAGCGCGCCGTCCACACCCGGTTCCAAGATCAGCGCCGCATGCGCGCCTCGCGCCGTGGATTCGACGAGCGAGCGTGACGAGGGCGAGCCGATCTCCTCGTCGCTCGTGAGCAGCAGCGCGACGCCATCGAGGTTGTCCACGCCGACCGCCGCCAGCGCGTGCAAGCCCTGCACGATGCCGGCCTTCATGTCGAAGCACCCGGGGCCCCAAGCCAGCCCGTCTTCCACTTTGAACGGCAGCTCAGCCAGCGTGCCCATCGGCCACACGGTGTCGAAGTGACCGATCAGCGCCACCCGGGTGCGCGAGGGACCGAACGTCCAACGCAGATGCGTGGCCCCATCGACCGAAATACGTTCTGGCTCGATGCCGGAGAGCAACTCGGCGGCTACGTGAGTCACCTCGTCGGCGCAACGCGCACAAGCAGCCTGGTCAGCCGACGGTGATTCGGCCGCGACGAGCCGTTCGAGCGCGTCGAGCATCTGTGGAAGCCGCGTGGCAAGCACGCGACTTGTCTAGCTGATCGTCGGAGTGACGCTCACCGTGCCGGAGCCGCTCTTGCGAGCTGCGTCGAAGTACCACCAGCCCGAAGTCGGGCTGGTGATGGTGCACGTCTCCGCGTTGCCCTTGGCGTTCGAGCGGCAGTTGTATGCCGAGGTGGTGGCCCGTTGACCCAGTCGCACGTAGAGGTCGCTGTCGACGGGGCACGAGAAGAGCCCACACGCAGGCCCGCTCTGAGTGACGCGGAACTGGGTTTTGCCCGCGGCTACGAAAATCTTGAAGTACGTGGCGGGGTTGGTCGAGCTCACCGACACCGAGAGCGTCTGGCCGCTCACGACCGTCGGCGTCGACGGGTCAGGATCAGCCGAGACCGTGACGTTTGACGACTTGACGTTAGAACCACCCTTGCCGTCGTCGACCGTCAATGTGATCGTGTAGGTGCCGGCGCTCGCGTAGGTGTGGCTGGCGGTAACGCCGGTAGCGGTGCCGCCGTCACCGAACGTCCAGGCATAGCTGAGGGGGTTGCCGTCGGGATCAGTCGAGGTCGAACCGTTGACGTTCACCAACAACCCCGAGGGCGTGGTCGTGAAGTTCGCAACGGGGTTCTGGTTGGGCGGCGCCGGTGCATTGGGGCACAGCGCGTAAACAAGCTTGTCGGCGCGGGCGAGGCCGTTGCCATAGGACTGGTCGAAGCCGGCGGTGCCGAGGTCGTCTGCGGTCGAGTACAACGCATTCGTCACCTGGCTCTGCGTCGCGGTCGGGGCGCAGCTCAACGCGAGCGCAATAGCTCCGGCGACGTGGGGCGTGGCCATCGACGTGCCGCTGAGCGACGAGTACGACGCGGTGTTGCTGCTGTAGGTCGAGAGCACGGCCGAGCCAGGCGCGGCGATGTCGATCTGCGGGCCCATGTCGGAGTAGCTGGCCTTGTTCTTGGTGCTGTCGAGCGCTCCGACCGCGATGACGTTCGGGTACGCACCCGGGTAGTCGATGCTGTTCGCGGAGCCGTCGTTGCCCGCCGCGGCCACAAGGATCGAACCCTTCGAGTACGCGTAGTTCACCGCGTTCTGCATCACTGACGAAGCGGCGCCGCCGATGCTCATTGAGATGACCTTGGCGCCTTGATCGGCGGCGTCCATGATCGCCTGCGCGATCGCTGTGTAGCTGCCGGAACAGCTCGACAACAGGCCGCCCGAATTCGCGAGCGCCTTCATCGGTAGCAGCGACGCCTGAGACATGCCGGCGACACCGACAGAGTTGTTGACCGTGGCGCCTACGGTGCCGATCGTGTGCGTGCCGTGGCCGCAGGTGTCGTCGGGCACCGAGTCGTTGCTGATGTAGTCGTGGCCTTGGAGGAGGCGGGGGCCGGCGAGGTCTTCATGGGTAGCCAACACGCCGCTGTCGATCAGGGCGACGGTGACGGCAGACGAGCCGTAGCCAATCGAGCCCCACGCCGCGGGAAAGCCCATCATCGCCGGGCCGTACTGCGAGCCGTAGCGGGCGTCGTTCGGGACCGCGAGCGCCTTCATGGTGCCGTTGTCTTCGACGTACTTGACGCCGGGGACCAACGAGATCAGTTGGCGCACGATCTCGAGGTTGGGCGCCGCGACCGTGACGAACGAACCGTTCTGAGACACGCCCTTGATCGGGAGGCCCGCGAGCAGCTCGCCCACGCCGAGGTTGGGCAGGAAGCCCCGCTCGAATCCGATGATCGCTTCGCCCATCGTGGTGCCGGGAATGGCCACGTCGGCTTTAGCCGCCTCTGACCAAACGAGATCGGCAGACAACAACATGAGTGAGACCATCAGAGTGGTCAGGATCTTGCGCACGCGTGCTCCTTCGGAATTCACTGCCGTCGGCGGATTGTGCCCCGCAGGACGGTAACGCCCGAAACGACCGATTCTTACCGCGCTTTCGAGAAAATACCCTGCTGGGCTAGGCCAAAACGCCCACCCAAAGGGCCCGCGGGCCATGAACGCCCAGAGTAATGATCAGTTCGATGTCGGCCGATCGGCTGGGCCCGGTGATCTGCACGAGGTTCGACGGCATGGGATCTCCCAGCGTTCGCCAGTGCTCGCCGGGCGTGGCGACAAGGGTTTCGGCGTGCACAAGCGCGAGGTGGACGGGCGGCAGCAGGCTCACGGTGCGGCCGCCGGCCTGTCTGGCGTCGACCACGATCGAACCGGTAAGGGCCACGCCGCACCGGGCGCCGGTGACGCCCAGATCGGCCGTGGCGGCCC
>JACCXE010000482.1 GCA_013697265.1 Actinomycetota bacterium
CAACCGGCTCCGCAGGCACAACCGGCTCCGCGGGCTCCGCAGGCACAGCCGGTTCAGCCGGTTCCGCGGGCACAGCCGGTTCAGCCGGTTCCGCGGGCACAGCCGGTTCAGCCGGTTCCGCGGGCACAGCCGGTTCCGCGGGCACAACCGGCACAACCGGTTCCGCGGGCACAACCGGTTCCGCGGGCACAACCGGCTCGACCGGTTCCGCGGGCACAACCGGCTCGACGACGGCGTCACCGGCGGTGACGGCGACGCCCTCGTCGGCCGCTTCGATCGCGTGGCCGCTGGCCTCGTCGATGTCGTGGGCATCGTGGTCTTCGTGCGGCGCGGACGAGGGCTCGAGGCCCCACGCGTAGATGGCGCCGATCAGGAACAGACCGCCGAGCACGACCACCGCGTAGGTCTTGTAAATCATGCCGTAGGCCAGGATCGGCAGACCGAGCGAAGCCACCATCGGGAAGTACGACGGCGACGGCAGGTGCACGTCGTCGCGGTGCAGGTTGAGGCTGCCCTCGGTGACGGGCGGGGCGAGCTTGACCATGTGGCCCTCGGCATCTTCGCCGTACTTGCGGTGCCAGAAGTCGTCGAGCTCGTGGACGGTGGGCACCTCGGCGAAGTTGTACGCGGGCGTGGGCGACGGAATCGTCCACTCAAGCGTGCGGCCGTCCCACGGGTCGGCCGGCGCCGGCGTGCGGTTGCGGTAACTCTTGGCCACGTTGGCCATGAACACCAGCACTGACACAGCGATGACGAACGCACCGATTGTGGCGACCATGTTCCAGAGGTCCAGGCCCAAGCCCTTGTCGTAGGTGTAGATGCGACGGGGCATGCCCTCGAGGCCGAGGATGTGGAACGGGCCGAACGTCACGTTGAAGCCGATGAACCACAGCCAAAAATGCCACTTGCCCAACTTCTCGTCGAGCATCCAGCCGAACATCTTCGGCCACCAGTAATAGATGCCCGCCATGATCCCGAACAGTGCGCCGCCAAACAGCACGTAGTGGAAGTGGGCCACGACGTAATAGGTGTCGGTCTGCTGACGGTCGTGCGGCGAGATCGAGTGCGTCACGCCCGAAAGGCCGCCGATAGTGAACATGGCGATGAACCCGAGCGAGAACAGCATCGGCGTGGCGAGCCGGATCGAGCCGCGCCAACAGGTAGCGATCCAGTTGAAGATCTTCACGCCGGTCGGCACCGCGATGAACATCGTCGACACCGAGAACGCCGAGATCGCCCACGGACCGAGGCCGACCGCGAACATGTGGTGGACCCACACGCCCCACCCCATGAAGCCGATAGCGATACCGGAGAAGACGACGACGCGGTAGCCGAACAAGGGCTTGCGCGCAAAGACCGGCAGGATCTCGGACACGATGCCCATGGCCGGCAAGATCAGGATGTACACCTCGGGATGGCCAAAGAGCCAGAACAGGTGTTGCCAAAGCACCGGATCACCGCCTTGGGCGGTGTTGAAGAAGTTGGCCCCGAATTGGCGGTCGAACATCAACAGGAATAGCGCGACCGTGATGATCGGCATGGCAAACAGCAGTAGGAAGCTCGCGACCAGCGTCATCCAGACGAACACCGGCATGCGGAACAACTCCATGCCCGGCGCGCGCAGGTTCAGGATCGTGACGATGAAGTTCACGGCACCGGCGGTCGACGCGATACCGAGGATCTGCAGGCCGAATATCCAGAAGTCGATGTTGTGGCCCGGTGAGAACGTGATCGAAGTGTTGGGGGCGTACCCGAACCAACCACCGTTCGGGGCGCCGCCGAGCAGGAAGCTCGAGTTGATCAGGATGGCGCCGAACAGGAACGTCCAGTACGAGAACGCGTTGAGCCGGGGGAAGGCGACGTCGCGGGCTCCGACCATGATCGGCGCGAAATAGTTGAAGAAGGCGGCCGAGATCGGCATCACGACGAGGAAGATCATCGTGGTGCCGTGCATGGTGAACAGCTGGTTGTAGAGGTCGGCGGAGAGGAACGTGCCGTTGGGGCGGGCGAGTTGCAAGCGGATCAGCAGCGCCTCGACCCCGCCGAACAGGAAGAACACGATAGCGGTGACGCCGTACATGATGCCGATGCGCTTGTGGTCGACCGTGGTGATCCAACCCCAAAAGCCCTTGGTCTGCGTGGGTCGACGCAGCACGGGCGCGGGCGTGGGCGCGGCAGTTACCGGCGCGTCGGCGGTCGTCGGTTCGAGAACGATGGCCATTCAGTACTCGCTTACTTAAGGGTTTGGAGAAAAGCAATCAAGTCGCTGATCTCGGTCTCGGCCAAATTCAGATTCGGCATGCCTAGTCCGTTGTTGGGCATCATCGGCTTCATCTTCGGTGGGTCGCGCAACCAGGCCCGCAACGACTCGACGTCATTGGGGAAGATGGCGCCCGCGAACACTTCGCGGCTCATGAAGTGGGTCAGGTTGGGCCCGACTTTGCCTGCGGTGTAACCGTTGATCGTGTGGCAACCACCGCAGCCCTTGCTGCGGAACAGCGCCGCGCCGTTACCCGCCTCGGTGTCGGCGGGCAGCGCGTAGCTCGCGGACGCAGTTTGGTTCTCCTCCCACGCTGCGTAGCTCGCAGGCGTGTGAACGACAACCTTGAGACGCATGTTGGCGTGGGACAGGCCGCAGTACTCGGCGCACTGGCCCCAGAACGTCTGACCAGCGTCTACCGCATCGGTCTTGATCTGCATGTGGTTCAAGCGGCCGGGCACCGCGTCGAGCTTGCCCGCAAGTTTGGGCGGCCAGAACGAATGGATGACGTCGGCCGAGGCGAGGCGAACGTCGATCGTCTTGCCCACGGGGATGTGCAACTCGTTGGCCGTGACCACGCCGGTCTCGGGATAGTCGAACTCCCACCACCACTGGTGGCCGGTGACGTTGACGCGCATGACGTCGGGTCCCGCCTTCGGGTAGGCGTCGAGCTTGCCGATGTTTATAACGGTGAAGAAGCCGACCACGGCCAGAATCAGAGCAGGAGCGGCGGTCCAGCCGAATTCCATGGCCGTGTTGCCGTGGATCTGCTTGGGCGAGTCGTCGTCGCCCCGGCGGCGGAACCGGATCGCCACCATGACGACGAGCACTTCGACGATGACGAAGACCACGACAGCGATGGCGAACACTGGGTCCCACAGCCTGTCGAGATCACGCGCAATCGGCGCCTTCGGATCCAGCACGTTTTGCGGTTGCACGGTGTTCTTGCCGCAGGCCGACAGCGCGACGCCGGCGAGCAAGATCGCGCCGGGCAGCCCGAGCCGCCGGATTCGGCCGAGCAGTTGTGTCATTCGTGCCCCTCTTCGGAAGACTCGGTCGCCTCGGTGACCCGCAATTCGCCGACCATCGCCGGGTGGAAGTCGCACACGTAGGTGTAAGTGCCGGGATCGGGTGTGTGCAGCTTGTAGATCTCGTTGCCCTTGGCGATCGGCCGGCCGTTGAACAGCGGCAGGCTGCGCTCGTCGGCGCTGTAGACGGCGACGTTGTGGAACGTGCCGACGTCGAGGTTGGTGAAGATGATTTCGGCGTCGCTGTCCGCGGGCAGGCCCATGACCTTGCGGTCAAAGGCGATGCCCTTGGCCAGGATGGTGGCGGTGGGGAACACGGTGGCGTGGCTCTCGAAGTCGCGCTCGCCCGCCGAGGCCCCGGCGCCGCCCGCAATCAGTGTGCCGACCAAGCCGACCGCGCCGAGTATGGCCACGGCGCGCGAGGTGGGCACCCGTTGGGCGATGAGCGTCAGGATTGTGAGCACGATCGCGGCCACGATGAACGCAATGACCCAGCTGGCGGTTTCGCTCACCGCGAGCAGCACCCGCGAGAAGCAGAACGCGATCAGGATGGCGAGCGCGAAGGCACCGACGGGCAGCGCGATCGGACTGACCAGGCGATGGTCGACGTTCGTTGCGTCGCGAGCGTCGAGCACGCCCGGTGTGCGGTAGGTGTCGAACGTCCAGATACCGACGCCGACAAGGGCGAAAAGACTGCCGACCAGCACCCAGCGGGGACCGAGCCCACCGCCGGCGAAGGCGGCCGCCGCACCGAGGCCCACGACCATCGGCCCGATCGAGCCGCTGGGCACGTCGGCAGGATCGACGGGCGTGGTCGTGACCGGCGCGTCGGGCGCCGCGAACGGGGCCAGGTCGGGCCCGACCGAGCGGCCCTCGCCGTAGGCAATGACCGCAGCGACGATGGCGACGCCGACGAGCACAACTGCCGCGGCGCGGTCGCTCGCGGCGATGGCCGCGAGGACACCGAGGACGGCGACGCCGAGGGCGTACTTGGAAGCGTTGTTGAGCATGGCCGCTACCTCGG
>JACCXE010000501.1 GCA_013697265.1 Actinomycetota bacterium
ACTGCAGGCCGACCTGGGCGACGACGAACTCGAACGCACCCGCACGGGGGTCACCTCGGCGTTTCTGCGGGCGACTGACAGCGTCGTGAACCGCGCGCTCACGATTGCCCCACTAGAACAACAACGAGGACGAGCTGAATTGATCAATGAACTCCCGGCCGCGCTGGCCTCGGTCACAACGGCCGACGTCACGGCGGCGGCGTCGCAGTGGTTCGCTCCGAGCCAACGATCGGTACTCGATTGGCGACCGGGGACCGAAGCGTGAGCGCCCGCTTACAACCGCCCGTCCGGGCCACGAAGCCGGCCAAGCTTCCCGCGGTCGAAGACACCACCCTCAGCAACGGGTTACGCGTGTTGGCGGCGCGCAAGCCGGGCATTCCTACGGTCCAAGCCCGCTTGCGTTTCGACATCCAGAAGCCCAAGCTCGTCGACAACGTCCTCACCGAGGACATCGTGGCCACCACCGTGCTAAACGGCACACCGTCGCGGACCCAACTCGACATCGCCGATGAGATGAAGCGGCTCGGCGGCGAAATTTGGGCGATCACCGACGCCGACAATTTTTTCATCTCCGGTATCACGCTCGCGCAGGACCTGTCGGGCTATCTCGGCCTGCTTGGCGACGTAGTGCAGAACGCGACGCATCCCGAGGACGAAGTTTCGCTGGCCAAGGCGCAGACTGAGCAGGGCATCGCGATCATGCACAGCCAACCGGCGGCCAAGGCGCAGTACGCCGTAAGTGAGCGCGTGTTCCCCGGCCATCCCTACGGGCACCCGATGCCCACGCCCGACCAAGTTGGGCCCATAACGCGGGCCCAGGTGCGGCGGTTCCATCGCGATCACATCAAGCCCGGCGGCGCGCTGCTGGTACTGGTCGGCGACATGACGCCGGCGAAGATGGTGGCGGCGGCCGAGAAGGCGCTCAGCGGTTGGAACGGCAACCGCAAGCCCAAGAAGACACCGAAGCCGGCGTCGGTTGTCCCCGGCGCGATTCGTATCGTCAACCAGCCCGGCGCGGTGCAGACCAATCTCCGGCTCGGCGGTATCGGTATCGGTCGGGCCCATCCCGACTTTCCGGCACTCACGCTCGCGCTGACGATTCTCGGCGGCGGCTTCACGTCCCGGTTGAATCACAATCTGCGCGAGGACAAGGGCTTCACCTATGGCGCCACCGCGGGGCTCGGCCACAACCTCGCGGCGTCTGCGATCACCATCGGTGCCGACGTGCAGACAGCGGTAACCGCCCCCGCGCTTGTCGAAACGCTTTACGAGTTGGGGCGCATGGCGACGTCATCGGTGAGTGAGGACGAGTTGGCCGACGCCAAGCGATTCCTGGCCGGCAACATGGCGCTGTCAGCCGAAACGCAAGCGGGCCTCGCCACCTATGTCACCGCGCTGGCAACCGCGGGGCTGAGCATCTCGTATCTCAAGGACCTCCCGCTGGCCGCGGACAAGCAGACCGTCGAGGACGTCGCCGCGGCCGCAGCCAAGTACCTGTCGCCCTCGCTTCTCGCTCCAGTGCTCGTCGGTGACGCAGAGCAAATTGCCGACGCCGTCAGTCGGCTCGCTCCGGTCGAGGTCATCGACTGATCGACGTCGTACACGTGCAACGCAAGCCGATCCGCGGCCTGCATTACAGCGTCGAGCGCTACGCGGCGGCGTTGCGCGCCGTGATGCCCACCGACATCGCGGTGCGGGCGCGGGTGGTGCCGGTTGAGTCGAGGGCGATCGTGCGGCGACTGTGGATTATCGCCGACGTGGCCCGGCAGCGTGGCGACGTCGTGCACGTCACGGGTGACATCCACTTCGCATCCTTGGGTGTACGGCGTCGTCGGTCGGTGCACACCGTGCTCGACTGCGGCCTCGCCTTCGGCGACTCGCTCAAGGCCAGGATCTTCCGCCGGTTCTGGCTTCGGGGGCCGCTGCGGCGTTCGGCCCGGGTCGTCGCCATCTCGGCCTTCACCGCCGAGCAGGTCGCTCGCTACGCCCACATCGATCGCGATCGCATCGACGTAATCCCCGTCGCCGTAGACGACTCGTTCGA
Organism: Actinomycetota bacterium; assembly: GCA_013697265.1. GTDB lineage: Bacteria > Actinomycetota > Acidimicrobiia > Acidimicrobiales > JACCXE01 > JACCXE01. The sequence goes on from JACCXE010000501.1 coordinate 2,045, forward strand.
GCCAGCGCCCTCGCACCCACCCGGGGCGACGCGTACCGTGTTGTGCTTCGCCCATACGCCGAACAAGAACATCAACCGCATCATCGATGCGCTCGACGGCCTCGACGTGCGCTTGCTGGTGGTCGGGCCGATGCCCGATTCGGCGCACGCACGCCTGCGAGCGAGCGGCGTCGAATACACCAATGAAGTCGGCCTCACCGACGGTGCGTTGCGCGAGCGTTACGCGGAGTGCGACGTGATGCTGTTCCCGTCCACCTACGAAGGATTCGGCATGCCGATCGTGGAGGCCCAGGCCGTCGGACGCCCCGTAGTCACGAGCGACCGCGCGCCTATGAACGAAGTAGCGGGCGGCGCCGCATGCCTGGTCGAGCCCGAAGACGTGTTGTCGATTCGGGGCGGGTTGCGGCGGGTGCTCGACGACGCCGAATATCGCGCCGAGTTGGTGCGCAAAGGTTTTGAGAACCGGGAGCGGTTCCGCCCCGATGCCGCGGCGCGCGCCTATGCGCAGATTTACCGCGAGATGGCGGCCTCTTAAGAAGGTTTAGGAAGCGGCTGCGTTGACGCGCTTGGTGAGGCGCGACTTGCGGCGAGCGGCGGCGTTGGGGTGAATGACGCCCTTCGCCGCGGCCTTGTCGAGCTTCTTCTGCGCAGCCTTGAGCGCTTCGATGCTGCCCTCGGTGCCGGCGGCGGCAACCGCGGCCTTCGTGCGGGTCTTCAATTCGGAACGGACGGCCTTGTTCGCGACGCGGGCCTTTTCGTTCGTGAGGATGCGCTTCTTTTGGCTCTTGATATTTGCCACGGAATTCCTAACCAGATGGTGTTGCGAAGGACGTAAAAAGTTAGCAGGCCGAGGCTCGTAGGATCCATACGTGCTGCGTGTGGCCCTTGCCCCGACCCCGGCGCGGCCCTGGGCCGCGGCCGCCGTCGAGGCCGGCGGCGCGCAGCTGGTCGACCCACCCGAGGCCGAGGTACTGATTTTTATGGCCCCCGACGACACCGACGGCCTGGCCCGCGCCCTGAAGGAAGCGCCCGACGCCAAGTGGGTGCAACTGCCCTGGGCCGGCATCGAAGCCTTCGTGACCGCCGGTGTTCTCGACCCGTCCCGAACCTGGACCTGCGGCAAAGGCGTCTACGCCGAGCCGGTGGCCGAGCACGCGCTGGCGCTGGCGTTGGCGGGTCTGCGCGACCTGCCCCAACGCATCCGGGCCACAACTTGGGAAGCGCAGGGCGGGGTGTCGTTGTACGACGGAAAAGCCACGATCCTGGGAGGCGGCGGCATCACCGAATGCCTGCTGCAGCTGCTTAGGCCGATGCGCACCGAAGTCACCGTGGTGCGTCGCGAAACCACGGTGTCGCTCAACGGAGCGGCGCGGGTAGTAGGCCCCGACCTGCTGCACGACGCGCTGGGCACGGCCGACGCGGTGTTCCTCGCACTGGCGCTCACGCCGGAAACCACGGGCATCATCGACGCGGCCGCGCTGCGAGCTATGGAACCGCACGCGTGGTTGGTCAACGTGGCCCGGGGCGCACACGTTGTCACCGACGATCTGGTGCGCGCCCTCACTGAAGGCTGGATCGGCGGCGCCGGGCTTGACGTCACCGACCCTGAGCCGCTGCCCGACGGCCATCGGCTGTGGAGCCTGCCGAACTGCATCATCACCCCACACACCGCGAACTCGCAGGAGATGGGTCTTCCGCTGCTGGCCAAACGCGTCACCGAAAACTTGCGCCGGTACGCTGCGGGCGAGCCCTTGGTCGGCCTCGTCGACCTCGATGCCGGCTACTGACCACGATGTATGCTCATACATCGTGAAGCGCACGCAGATATATCTCGGCGAAAACCAAGACGGGGAGTTGAGCCGTCGCGCTAAGGCGCGCGGCTGCACCAAGTCTGAGTTGATACGCACTGCGATCGACCACCTACTCGACGAGCCCGATGACGAGTCGGCGCGTCTGACGAGGTTCAAGGAGGCGCTCGAGGTTGCCGGGGGCGCGGCGCCGTATTTGTCGACTGGGGTCGACTATGTCGCCGACATCCGCCGTGGCGATCAGCGGCGCGACGAGGAGACAGCGCGTCACCGCAGCGCATGATCGTCCTCGACACCACAATCCTTATCGATGTCTTGCGGGGCGATTCGGCGGCGCGACGCGTGCTCGGTGCGCTGGCCGAAACGCCCGCGTGCTCTGAATTGACGCGAGTCGAAGTGCTCCGAGGCGTTCGGCCACCGGAACTGATCGCCACGAACACTTTGCTCGAAAGCCTTAACTGGCTCCCGGTCACGACGAGTGTCGCGGCGCGGGCCGGTGATCTAGGCGCTTCGTTTCGAAAAACTCACGGTGCGCTCGGCGTTGTCGAGCTCGTGATCGCGGCGACCGCTATCGAGGCGTCCGCCAAGCTCCTGACGCTCAACGTCAAGCGCTTCCCGATGTTCCCCGGGCTGCGTGCTCCATACAAGATGTCGAAATGAGTACCGCGGCCCTCGATCGCATTCGTGCCGTCGCCATCGTCGCCCACGTCGACCACGGCAAGTCGACGCTCGCGGATCGGCTGCTGGAAATCTGCGGCGCCGTGGATCCTCGCAACATGAAGGCGCAGTACCTCGATTCGATGGACATCGAACGCGAGCGTGGCATCACGATCAAGGCGCAGAACGTGCGCTTGCAATACAAAGACCACGACATCTTTTTGATCGACACGCCCGGTCACGTCGACTTTGGTTACGAGGTAAGCCGGTCGCTGGCCGCGTGTGATGGCGTGATCCTGCTCGTCGACGCGAGCCAAGGAATCGAAGCGCAAACGCTGGCCAACTGCTTCCTGGCCCTCGAACACGACCTCACGATCGTCGCCGCGCTCAACAAGATCGACCTGCCCGCGGCCGACCCCGAGCGTTACGCGGGCGAGATCGAGAAGGTCCTCGGCATCCCGGCCGACGAGATCCTGCCCATCTCGGCCAAGACCGGGCAGGGCGTGCGCGAACTGCTCGACGCGGTGATCGAACGGATCCCGGTGCCGACCGGCGACCCCGAGGCGCCCTTGCAGGCGCTCGTGTTCGACAGCTACTACGACCAGTACCGCGGCGTGGTGTCCGCGGTGCGAGTGCTGAACGGTTCGATGAAGAACGGGTCGCGGTTGCGGTTCATGCAGACGGGTGGCCTGCACGAAATCGAAGAAATCGGCTTGAAGACCCCCGATCTCACTCCGGTCGCGGAACTCACCACCGGCGAGGTCGGCTATCTCATCGCCGGCATCAAGAACGTGGCCGAAGCCCGTTCGGGTGAGACGGTCACCGAGGCGGCCCGGCCCGCGCCCACGCCTCTCGCGGGCTACATGGAACCCAAGCCGATGGTGTTCTGCGGTTTGTTCCCGATGGACGGCGACGAGTTCGAGAACCTGCGCGAGGCCCTCGAAAAGCTGCGGCTCAACGACGCGTCGTTTACCTACGAACCCGAAACGTCGGGCGCGCTCGGCTTCGGGTTCCGCTGCGGTTTCCTCGGCTTGCTGCATATGGAGATCGTGCGCGAACGACTTGAGCGCGAGTTCAACCTGTCGCTGATCGCGACGGCGCCGTCAGTGGCGTACAAGGCGCACGTACGCGGCGGACAGCAGATCGAGGTCGACAACCCCGCGGCGATGCCACCCGGTGGTGAGATCGAATTCATCGAAGAGCCGATGCTGTCGATCACCATCCTCAGCCCGTCGAACTACACGGGCACCCTCATGGAGCTATGCCAGACCCGGCGGGGCGAGATGGGCCGCATGGAGTACCTGTCGCCCGAGCGTGTTGAGTTGCACTACCGCATTCCTCTGGCCGAAGTGGTCACCGACTTTTTCGACGCGCTGAAGAGTCGAACCAAGGGCTACGCCTCGCTTGACTACGAGCCCGCCGGTTACGAGCGCAGCGACCTCGTGAAGCTCGACGTCATGCTCAACGGCGTGCCCGTCGACGCGTTCTCGTCGATCATCCACCGGTCCAAGGCTTACGACTATGGCCGGCGCATGACCGAGAAGCTACGTGAACTCATTCCGCGCCAGATGTTCGACGTGCCGATACAGGCCGCGATTGGCGGGCGCATCGTGGCCCGGGAAACCGTCAAGGCCAAACGTAAGGACGTGCTGGCCAAGTGCTACGGCGGCGACATCACCCGCAAGCGCAAGCTGCTCGAAAAGCAGAAGGAGGGCAAGAAGCGAATGAAAAACATCGGTCGCGTCGAAGTCCCCCAAGAAGCCTTCGTGTCGGCACTCAAACTCGACGACTGACACGGGCTGAAAGTCAGCGCGAGCGCGACCGCATTGGCGGCGCGCATCGACCTCAAGCTGGGACTACTTGGCTGCCCCCAGCCCGTTTGGCCGCCAGAAGCGCGGCGTCGGCCGCGGCCAGTGTTTCGGTGCCGGAACCGTCGCGGTGCACCGC
>JACCXE010000009.1 GCA_013697265.1 Actinomycetota bacterium
CATCGAGGTGGCCTGTCGACCGAGCGATTGACCCGGCACGCTCGGATCACGCGCGCCTGCGGCGGCGCTGATCTGTTCGACGTACAGACCATCCTTGGTCACAGCAACATCGCCGTGACCGCGCGTACTACGGCCATCAGCTACCGATGGCCAGAAGTGCCTGTGAACTAGGCGTTTCCGACAAGGTGAGATGCAGTACTACGGCTGCGGTGCACCGGGACTGATACATCGCTGAACCATCGCTGCTCCTTGCGCGCCGTGCTGCAGGGTCTCGCGCTCTGGTGGTACGAGCACCGACGTCGCGCATGATCGGATCGTTACGAGGGCCATGAATGCGCTGTGAATCGGGTTCGACCGCTACCTCAACGGCTGGCACTGGCAACCCCGTCGAGCTCGACTCGAATGAACTTCGGGTTGTCGCCGACGGTGCGGTAGCCGAGGCGGGCGTACCCGCTGAAACGGCGGAGGGTCGCGTCGTCCGGTTCGACGACACTGGCGGTCCCGGAGTGCCACCGGCCCCGTCGTTTCACGCGAACGTGCGGAGCGTCAGCGATGTTGCGCGCGAAGGCGGATCGGTCGCCGTGCACCGACAGCAACACGATCGAGCTTCCGTCGAAGGGGCCGTTGGCGAGTGGGGTCCGTCGCATCCGACCGGTCCGGCGGCCTGTGGTCTCGAGCACGACCCACCACGGCATGAGACCCGCGAGCGGACGGGTGATCGGGTTGAGCACCTTCCAATACGCGTGTAGGAGTCGATGATGACGGACTGTCATTCCGTCATCATCCGCGAGGCGAATCCCTTTGCGGGGACCCAGCAAACCACCAGGGCAACGATGATCAAGTACCCGTTCCCGCTTCGAGAGGGTGTACTGGCGGCGCTCGACCTTCCCTCGGACATGACCAAGCGCGAGGCCAAGCGCCTGTGCGCCTTTATCGACTCGCTCGGAATCGAGGAGCAGGGTCAGCTCAACCCCGGCCCGCCCGCCTCAAGCAGCGGCATCTAGCCCGAAGCGGACCTTCTTCAACAGAGACGCTGGCCAACCTCAATCAATTTGCCTAGATCTTTCTTTCCTCCGGCCACCGCGCGAGGACACCGCGGCGTGGACCGCGGTCCTGCGCTCTTTGGGGGCCCGCGGCCTCTGCGGTGTGGAACTCGTGATCTCCGACGCCGATTTGGCGGCATCAAGAACGCCATCGCCGCAGTGCTGGCAGACGCGTCGTGGCAGCGGTGCCGAACGCCTTTCATGGCAAACCTCGCCACCAGGATCCCTAAGGCGTCGTGGCCGATGATCGCCACGCTGGTCCGGTCGATCTTCGAGCAGGCCGACCGCGACGCCACCTGGGAACAACTCGGCGACGTCGTCGACAAGCTCACCCAGGTCGGCCTCACCGACGTCGCGGTCACGTTGCTCGACGCCGCCGATGACGTGTTGGTGTTGTCCGCGTTTCCTGTCCAGCACTGGCCCCAGATCCTCATCGTCACGCCGTACTACGTCAAGCCGCCGCAGCGTGGACTCGTCGAGTACTACCGCGACCTCGGCGCCCGCACCGATCTGCCGCTGCTCGTGTACCACATCCCCGGTCGCACGGCCGTAGAGGTGATGCCCGAGACGTTGGAGCAGATCGCTGCCGCGGCGCCGACGTTCGTCGGCATGAAGCACGCGGTGAACGACCTCGGATACGTCACCGACGCACGACGCAGGCTCGGTGACGCCTTCCGCATATTCGTCGGGCTCGAGGACCTGAGCCTCCCCATGCTCGCGGTGGGTGCCACAGGATTGATGAACGCCGTAGCCAACGTCGCACCGGCGGAGATCGCTGCGCTCTACGAAGCTGTCGCTAGCGGCGACCTCGACGGAGCGCTCAAGCGGCACGACGCGCTGTTCGAGCTGAACCGCGCGGTGTTCTGGGACACCAACCCGACTCCGATCAAATACCTCATGCGCCGCCTCGGGCTGCTGCCCACCAACGAGCACCGGTTGCCGATGATGCCGGCGACGCCCGAGCTCGAAGCGCGCCTTGACGCACTCATCGAGAGAACAGGACTCGGCTGAAGCCACAAGTACTCGACAGGCCGATCCTTTTCTACGACGACCTCTGACGGTACTGACGCCACGAAGCGGCTCTGGTCAGAGCCAGCGACGTCGATGAGAGGCTTTCGATCCGCTCCAACCTGAGTTAGAAATCCAGATGCCCGCCGCTCGCGAACGCTCAACGCCGCCGTTCACCACCAAGGGCAGAGCGTTCGGCCCGGGTTACTGGCTGCTCGCCGTCGTTATGGGCACGGCCACGCTGTTCCTTCGCCGGCCTGCTTCCCTCATCCATCCGAGTTTGTTCGCCGAGGACGGACCAATCTTCCTCAAAGGCGCGTACCTGAGGCCGGCATATCGATCGATCATCGATCCCTACAACGGGTATCTCCACGTCGCGTTGCGAATCTGGGCAGAAATCACAACCGCGTTGCCCGCCATGTCGCTCGCACTCTCGTACGCATTTTTCAGCCTCGTCGTGGCGGTGCTCTGTTACTCCATTGTTCTGAGCACGCGTATGCGATGGCTGTTGCCAAGCGACGCGTCCCGCGGGGTCGTGTTCGTCGTGCTTCTTCTCATTCCGGGCGTCAGCGGGATCACCGGCAATCTTACGAACGCGCTGTGGCCGATCGGTGTCGGGCTGGCGCTGCTCAGCCTGTGCGATGCCCCTCGCACACGACGGGGGCGTATCAGCGAGGTCACAATCGTCACGCTGATGGCCCTGACCGGGGCCTCGAGCCTCTTGGTCGCAGCGTCGTTCGGCCTGCGCTACTGGCGCACGCGCGCGCGCCACGACGTGGTCGTGTGCAGCGCAATCTTTCTCTCTGCGGGTGTTCAAACCTTGACGCTGCTGTTGTCACATCAGCGGTCCGGCACCGGCCTCAACTTTGACGTCACCACGATTGTCCGCGCCACACTCGTGCGCGTTTGGGGGACTCTCGTCGTCGGCGAGCAACGACTCGCGTCGATCGCGTCAAAACCGTTGTCCTCGCTGTTCATCGTGGCGTGTGTCTCCGCCGTTGCCCTTACGATCGCCGCTCTACTCGCCACGCCCGCGTATTCCGTCTCCAGTGGCTCACGATGTTCGGCCTCGCCATCGCGTCGACAGCATGGTCCTTCAACGGCGACCTCACCGCGATCGCGTACACGACCAACGCCGGGCGTTACTTCCTCCTCCCAATGGTGCTGGTCGTGTAGCGATAGTCGCGGGTGCAACCGCCAAGGACCGACGACCGCTATGGCTTCGCTACGCGCCCGCAGTGCCCGTCGCGGTTCTTCTAGCCGTGGCCGGCGCGAACGACTTCGTGTTGACACACATTTACTCAACCCATTGGGCAGGCACGGCGGCGTGTGTGCGATCGGGACGCGCGTGTCACGTCGAAGTCGATCCCCCGACGTTCTCCGTCGATCTGCCGCCGATCGCGGGGGTGCGGTGAACGGCCGGTAGGGGTTCTGGCCTTGAGCGTCACAGCGCTGACGTAGATTCGTCGGATGGCGGACGAACCCACGTACCAGAGCCTTTACCGGAGGTTCCGTCCCCAGCGCTTTGCCGCCGTGCGGGGCCAAGACCACGTCACCGTCGCCCTTCGAAACGCGGTGCGCGATGGCCGGGTCGGTCATGCCTATCTGTTCAGCGGCCCGCGGGGTACGGGCAAAACCACGTCGGCGCGCATCCTGGCCAAAGCGCTGAATTGCGAGACACCCGTCGGCGGCGAACCGTGCGACATCTGCGAGAGCTGCGTCGCCATCACCAACGGCTCATCGCTCGACGTGCAAGAGATGGACGCCGCGTCCAACAACGGCGTCGACGCGATCCGCGACCTCGTGAGCCGCGTGGCGCTTGCCACTCCTGGCCGCTGGAAGGTGTACATCATCGACGAGGTCCACATGCTTTCGACCCCGGCGTCGAACGCGTTGTTGAAGACCTCGAAGAGCCACCCGCGCACGTGGTATTCGTGCTGGCCACCACCGACCCGCAGAAGGTGCTGCCCACCATAATCAGCCGCACTCAGCACTACGCGTTTCGGCTGTTGTCGGCTGACACGCTCGCTGAGTTGGTGCGCGACGTGTCCGGGGTCGCCGGCCTCGCCGTCGACGATGAGGCGGTCGACATCGTCGCTCGCCGCGGCGCGGGCT
>JACCXE010000030.1 GCA_013697265.1 Actinomycetota bacterium
TCGTCTCGCGCACATACGGCTGGGGCCCGTCGCCCAGATCCAATTCGACGTTGACCCACTCTTCGACGCGACCCAGCGGAGGTTCAGGATCGGCGTCGGGGTCATCGGGACGCGAACGCGGCGCGAAATCGTCCAACTCGGGCAACTCGACGGGCAGCATCGAGTCGGGCAAGGCGTGGGGCAACCCGTCGACGTCGTAGACGATCGGGAACGGCTCGCCCCAGTAGCGCTGACGGCTGAACAGCCAGTCGCGCAGCTTCGTCGTTTGGGCCCCTTCGCCCACGCCGCGCTCTTCCAACCACGCAGTGATCGCGGCCTTGGCCTCGGCCATAGCCATGCCGTTCAAAAAGTCGCTGTTGATCGCCACGCCTTCGCCCGTGAACGCCTGATCTTCGGGGTGGTCGGGCGGTGGCTGCACGGTGCGGACCACGGGCAGGTCGAACTTCTCGGCGAAGGCCCAATCTCGTTCGTCTTCGGCAGGCACGGCCATGATCGCCCCGGTGCCGTAGCCGGCCAACACGTAGTCCGCGATGTAGATCGGGATCTGCGCGCCGTTCACCGGGTTCGTGGCGTAGGCGCCGATGAACACGCCGGTCTTGTCCCGTGAGTCGGCGGTGCGGTCTTGCTCGCTGACGTTTTCGATCGCGGCGCGATACGCCGCAACCGCGTCGGCCGCGTCGGGCGCGACCAATTGGTCGACGATCGCATGCTCGGGCGCGACCACCATGAACGTTGCACCGAACAACGTGTCCGGACGGGTCGTGAACACTTCCAACTCGCCCGCCTCGGTTGCGAAGCGCACCCGCGCACCTGTTGACCGGCCGATCCAGTTGCGCTGCATTAACTTGACCGGCTCGGGCCAGTCCAAGCCGTCGAGGCCGTCGATCAGACGATCGGCAAACGCGGTGATGCGCATCATCCACTGCGTCAACGGACGCTTGTAGACGGGGAAGTTGCCACGGTCGCTACGCCCGTCGGGCGTGACTTCTTCGTTGGCCAACACCGTGCCCAACCCTGGGCACCAGTTGACCATCGCCTCGGTGCGATACACCAAGCGGTGACCGTCGATGACCTCGGCCCGCTCGACCCTGGACAACTCGCCCCACGGTCGCTGTGTTGCGTGCGTGCCGCTCTCGTATTCCTTGATCAGTTGCTCGATCGGACGGGCGGTGCCGTTGTCGTCGCAGTACGAGTTGTAGATCTTCAAGAAGATCCATTGGGTCCAGCGCACGAAGCCGGGGTCGGTGGTCGACACCGCGCGCCGCTCGTCGTGGGCCAAGCCCAGCCGCTGCAACTGGCGCCGCATGTTGTTGACGTTGTTCTCGGTGGTGACGCGGGGGTGCTGGCCCGTCTCCACCGCGTACTGCTCGGCCGGCAAACCAAACGCGTCGTAACCGATGGTGTGCACGACGTTGAAGCCCTTCATGCGCAAGTAGCGGCCGTAGACGTCGGTTCCGATGTAGCCCAGCGGGTGGCCGACATGCAGCCCCGAGCCCGAGGGGTACGGGAACATGTCCAGGATGTAGCGCTTGGGCTTGTGGGCGACCTCGCTCCAGCCGTCGGCTAGTGGGCCGGCCGGGTTCGGCACCTCCCAGGTGCCATTCTCGTTCCAGTACGCCTGCCACTTCTGCTCGAACTGCTCCGCGGCGCGGGCGTCGTACCGGAAAGGTCGCTCATCCACCGCGTTGTCGTCCGCCATCGGCCAATCGTACGGGACGGGTCGTGCGACCAACGACCCAGTTTCGAGCCGTGCGACGTACGCTCGGACGCAATGGCGGCGGCGCAAACCTCTACCCCGGTAGATCTGGGCTACCGGCCGCGCCTCGACGGCATGCGGGCGATCGCGGTCACCCTCGTCGTCGCGGCCCACGTGTTCCGGCGATTCGACGGCGGGGGGACTGTGGGCGTCGGTACGTTCTTCGTGCTGTCGGGCTTCCTGATCACCACCATCCTCGACGCTGAGCGCGAGGCGACCGGCGCCGTCAACCTGCGCTACTTCTACATCCGTCGATTCTTACGCCTGTATCCCGCGCTGGTCGCACTGGTGGTTGCCTTCCTCATCGGGCTCGCGTTCAACGTGTGGCGGGGCGGCACCGGCCAAGGCCTCAGCGGGGCGGCAATGGCGCTCACCTACACCACCGACATCTTCACGATCGTGGGAAAAGGACGGTGGATCGCGTTCGAATTGCTGCTCACGTGGACGCTCGCGGTCGAAGAACAGTTCTATTTGGCCTGGCCCGTCACGTACATGTTCCTCATGAAGCGCTTCACGACCTGGCGAAGCCGGATGACGGTGCTCGGCTGTGGCGTTGTGTTTGGCGCAGCTGTGCGCGCAGTTGCGTCAACGCAAGCGGGCATCGCTCTCACTCCCCTGACGTGGACCGACGCGCTCCTCATCGGGTGCTGCCTCGGCCTCGCGTACCGCAACGGATGGTTCGAACCCCGTCGGATGCACCCACTGGTGCTGCTCCTCGCGTCGCTGCCCGCATTGCAAATTCTGTGGCAGGGACAGAACCGCTTGGACGAAGTAATCGGGCTCACCCTTTTCGACCTCGGCGTGGCGGTGTGGATCGTGCACGCGCTGGCCCAGCCTCGCCGTTTTGACTTCCTGGGATCGAAGCCCTTGGCCCACCTTGGGCGGATCTCGTACGGGCTGTACATCTGGCACACGCTGGTGTTGAACCTGATGCACAAATGGTTCGACAACAACAACATCGGGTTCTTCCTGGCGGGCTATGCGTTGTCGGTTGCCGCGGCCGAGCTGTCCTTCCGGTTCATCGAGTCGCCGTTCCTGCGCAAGAAGTCGCGGTTCTCAGTTGCGCCTAGCGGTGCGCTACCGTGAACGCCTCCGGGGGCCTGTAGCTCAGTCCGGTAGAGCACCGCGCTGGCAGCGCGGGTGTCAGGGGTTCAAGTCCCCTCAGGTCCACAAATTTAGCCCTTGACCGGCTTCCGCTAGCGTGGAACATTCGAACGCATGTTCGTTTCACGCACCCTGCAACGTCGGAGCTCGGCGCTCTCACGGAGCTCGCCGTCGCGAACGCGTTGACACGTGCTGGGCGTCGCGTTTTCCTGCCGTTCTTTAACGCACATAGCCGCGTCGACCTGATCTACGAGGATGACCGCCGTGAATTAAAGCGAGTGCAGTGCAAGACGGCTCGCCTCAAAGGCGATGTGATGACCTTCTACGCGTGCAGCCACACCGGAGGCGTCGAGCGAAGTTATCGGGGCGAAGCGGACGAATTCGGCGTGTACTGCCTCGAAACCCAGGCGGTGTATCTCGTACCTGTCGATGAAGTTCCTACGCGCATGGTGAGTCTTCGCGTCGGCCCGGCGCGCAACAACCAGGAGCGTCGCGTTCGCTGGGCCGAGCCCTACCGGCTCAGCTAGGCGGTCGGCGCTCGCCCAGGTCAGGTCAGGGTTTGAGAAGCAAGCCCTCAGGTCCACAACTTGAGTTTCGCTGCGTACTATGAGTTGCCGTTGGAGGCGTGGCACGTGGCCGCGCACTTCGATGCGCTGGGAGGCTGAGATGGTGTGCCCTCATTGCGGTGCGCCGCCGACTGTTCCCCCGTCGTCGATATGCATGCGGTGCCGGCAACCGATGACGTCAGGAAGTGGCGTCAGTGTGGCACCGGGCGTTACGCCACCCTCACCACAAAGTGACGGGAAGCCAATCTGGAAGCGGGGCTGGGCGGTCGCGATCGCCGTCGTCGTGCTGTTGATTGTCTTCGGCAGCCTGCTCCCAGACAAGAAGACCGCGAACCTCACGACCGCGGACGCCACAGGGACGACGACCGAATTCGCGGAGTCATCGGCGACGACCGCTGCGTCGCCAGCCGTCACCGCGTCGCCAGTTGTCACCGCGCCAGCTGTCACTGCGCCGCCGAGGACGACGCCGCCGACCACAGCCGACCCCTATGCCAGCGAGACGGTCAGCCAGAAAAACGCCCGTCGCAAAGCCGCCGAATACCTGGCCTACACGGCCTTCTCCCGCACCGGCCTAATCAAACAGCTCAAGTACGAGGGCTTCTCGGAAGCGGACGCGATCTACGGCGTCGACGCCATCAATCCCGACTGGTTCGAGCAGGCCGCCAAGAAGGCCAAGGAGTACATGGAGTACTCGTCGTTCTCCCGACAGAGCCTGATAAATCAACTCAAATACGAGGGCTTCACACAGGCGCAGGCCGAGCATGGCGCGGACTCTGTGGGCCTGTAGCAGCATTGCCCACTTCCGGCGGCGCCCCGACCACTGCTGTTTGAGCAAGGCTCACCGCATGTACGAGAATAAAGTCATGACACAACGAGACCGCATGATCGGCAAGTTCGATCCGCTGCAGATTGCGCTGAACGCTTAGGCGTCGGAACGGTGGCGATTCGCCGGAGTCGCTACGTCCGACGCGAACGCCATCACGGGCAAGAAGCAGGAAGCAATTTCATTTCTGGAGCGCCCGAAGGCTTAAACAATCGAGCGAACTGAGCACGCAGCTACGCCGCTGTCTTTTGGTTGAAGCAGTCGGCGCGCGCCGGCGTCGTTCGGACCCTTAGGGACACCGTCGCCCTCCCGGCGTCTGGGGCATGAAAAGCGGTTCCGCGGAACCGCTTTTGCGATCGCCGTCGGCATCGACCAAGCGTTATGAGCGAGGCGCGTGGGCAAACCGACCCGGCCCGCCGTACGTTCTTAGGACAGCGTGAAGCGATGCTGACAATCGGTCGAATCAGCAAGGACTTGGCCAGCGGCGCAAGCACCGTCAACCAGTCGCCGAGAACCGAGCTTCTGCTGCAGCCGAAGCGTCGCCGTTTGCTGGCCCAGTCCCCCTCGGCAGGCGGGAGGCCCGGCGTCCACGGAGTACATCGTGATGGTCACCCGAGTGCGCTCGTATCGAATGACGTGCCCGGCCGCCTTGTCGCATTGCGGCCGCCTCGATATGACAAGAAGAGTTTTTTCGTCTCGCCGGTGCACTGAAAGCAGCGGCTCCGCGATCCCACCCGAGGGAGCTGTTCCGACGGTTCGCTCCGTCCCGCCGCCCGATGATGAGCAGGCGACAGTGAAGCCCGCCAGAATTACTAGGAGCAGTTTGCGCATACGCCAAGTGTGAACCTATTTCAACGCCCGGGCCGCTGGTCACCTACCCATGCCCTCAATGTGCGTTAGGTGGCACGGCCTTGACAGCAGCGCGATTCGACCAGCCATCGCAAGAGATGCGATCCAATGTTTTGCAAGCAGGACGTCGTCGGTTCGAGTCCGATCACCTCCACCAAAAGTTCGTCAAGGCGAAGGCTGGCGTCGCCCAGTTCGTAGCCGCGACCGACTAGATGTCGAGACGGCCCGTCGCCGATGAAGTGCCAGTGGGGTCAGGGGTTCACCGCCGCATCGAAGGCCGAGACTCGCTCTGTGTCTTCGTAGTCTTCTTGGTTGCGGATCTTTCCCCACGAGGTGCGAACGACGAGAACGGCCCGGTTCGCGTAGAGGTCGTTGCCGTCTGGCCCCGGGATCCAGTGGTGGACGCGGACCGCGGCTCTGGTGTTCCACGGTGGACCGTTGACAAGGATGTCTTCGACCTCCATCTGCATCCCGTGGGCGACGTACCGATTCAAGAAGGCCTCGATCTCGGCTCGGCCCTTGTGGGTGGGGAACGCGGCACGACCGGGCTGGGGAGCTCGGTACTGGCGGGACCACGTGTTGTCGCCCGGGAACATCAATTCGGCGTCGTCGGCGAACATGGCCAGCGCCGGCTTGTAGCGACCCTGGTTGAGGGATCGGATGTTGCGTCGTATCAACATCCGAACTGCAGCTTTGTACATGCGGACCTCCTAGATAGATCAATCTAGTACTCTCTACCGAGTGGCTCAAGCCAAGACGAAAGAGGAGAACACGCGGACCCGAATCGTGGAAGCCGGCGCCGAGCTGTTCCGCCGGCACGGTTACGCCGCCACGGGCCTCAAGGCCATCGTCGCCTCGAGCACTTCCACCTACGGTTCGCTCTATCACTTCTTCCCCGGAGGAAAAGAAGAGCTCGGCGTCGTGGCACTTCGAGCCGGCGGCGAAACCTATCGAGCGCTTGTCGATGCGTTCTACGTCGAAGGCGCCGACGTGGTTGCAGCCACGGAGAGTTTCTTCGACGGCGCGGCTGCTGTCGTGGAGGCGACCGGCTTCGCCGATGCGTGTCCCATCGCCACCGTCGCACTCGAAGTGGCTAGCACCAGCGAGCCGATGCGACAGGCCGCCGCCGAGGCCTTCGAGTCCTGGCTCGCTGTGCTCGAAAAGCGTTTCAGCGAGGCCGGGATGGATCGAGCACGCGCTCGGGAGATCGC